>NZ_JAODZS010000003.1:0-160223 GCF_029835375.1 Morganella sp. GD04133
CTTATATCATTGGCGCCAGCAATCCTGCTAAGTAAGACTTGCTGTTCTTGCGCCGTCAAAGGACCTCTGCCAGATCCCTTCATAAGCTCGACTGTTCCATCCGGATGAACAGTAACACCATGAGATCCCGCAATTTCCACAGAAACGCCATTTGTATTGAAAAGATCAAGTATAGGCTGCTCATTGTTGTTATTGTGTTGGCTTATAGTCATATCCAGCGCTGTGTTAGTCTGGCTATTTACGCCTCCAACCCAGATTACTTTTCCACCATTGACTAACTCATCTTTAAGATCTGAAATTAATTCGTCTGCATCAATGCCGTTTTTCAACCCGAACTTCAAGCTACTTCCGGCTAAGTGCATCAAAGTGCGAGTCTCATAGATTTCCCCGTTCCAATCCGATAATACAGCCAGTGCAGAACAATCCGTCAGCCCACTCGTGGACAATACAGAAATAGGATCATTGACAGTTTTTACCTCTGACATTTCCACTTCAATAAAAGTAACTACGTTGTTTATAGCATGGTTTTCTATTGCAGTATTTTCATTCCTTTGCTGTGCTTTGAGTACATCGTCCGGCGGGGCAAAATTATTCAAAACGTTGCGTTGCTCAAGCTTCAAATTATCAAATTCCCCGGATAACGCGCTAATGCCAACCCTCCGCTTATTATCACTCATTTGTTGGTCCGGTGTTCGCTCCGATTTTTTCTTGCTTTCTTGCTTCCTGATTTCCTGGCTCGTTCCTGGTCCGGAGCACAGATTAGGATTATTTCCTCCTCTCTTTACTCTGTTAGACGTTTTTTCAGGCAAACTATGTTTTCCGGGTACGGATGAAAAAAGTTCAAGATTTCCATTTGTGGAACAAAAATATTTAGTACCTCCTGCAACGCCTGTTTCCGGATTTACACGCACGTAAATATCTCTTCCTCTTTGCTTTCCTATAACTTTCACCGGCACTTGCAGCCGTGTTTCCGGTAATATCCCCATAACCTTTGCATCTGCCGGTACACGGGGGAGCCGGTCCAGTACACGCGATGAGACAATCTTCTTAGCCAGCTCTGCCGTTTTTTTATTACCGGACATCCGGACCACCATTTTGTTACCAAACTTCCTGCTTATACCTGCTATCAGCTCAAAACCCGGATCAATTGCCCTGAGTGCGCCTTTCCCGAGCGAAGCCAGCTCAGCGGTTGTTGGCAGGCTGATTTCCCGGAGCAGACTTTTACCGGCTGATTGAATTTCTCCCTTGCCTACGATAACAGCGCCACTGCGAAGTCCCCGCGCCAGCCCCATACCAAACTTTGCGCCCAGGCTGGCTGCCTGCCCGAAAACAGGAATGAGTGCTACGGCATCTATAAGGCATGAAGGAATAGCCTGTACCGGGTCGTTATTTATAGTACCTTCAACACAGTCATAAAAAGGAATGATATGCTTGATCACACTCCATGTTTTCTGGAGGCCAGATTGGTCATTACCTAACTGATAGAGTGTGTCGTATAAGGTGTCACGATGCTTTTTACCGAGAAGATTAACAAGATAATTTATATTATTACTGTTATTATTACTGTTATCTGAAGTTTTATTACCCTCAACAAAAATTGAATACCTGAAACGATCGCCGGCAGATATCACTACTGAGCCATCAACCTCATATTTACCATGAAAATTATGGTTAAGAATACCGCTGTCGATGTATTTACGGATGTCACGATCTACGCGAATCAGCCTGTAACCTTCCCGGCCACCCTGTATTGCCTTTAAGGCGTATATTCTTTCCTGTTCTCCCAAGCGAACGGAAACAAGATCTGTGCAGTCGAGGGAAACGTTTATATCGGTATCATGAGCGTATCCATATGCGAACAGTGGCACGCGATTAGTTCCCATATGCACGCTCGCCGGGTGTATTATCGCACCGGGTGAAGAAATAAAAATCCGCTCTTCTTCGGGCAGACCTCCGATTGCTGAAAGAATAAGATACTTATCAATTTCCCGAAAACTGTCAGCAAAGTCAGAAGTCAGTTTTTTATATTCATCATCCAGACTCCCGGGTGCATTATCGCAGGGTTTTAAAAAACCATTCAGGTAATTTTCCTTTGCAAATTTCTCTGCTTTTTCTCTCCTCTGCTTTGGAGTACGAATAGCATCGGCCCGGCTGAAGAGGCCGGGAAGAAGATCGGGGCACTGTGATATAATATCATCGGCCAGAGCCCCCTTGCTGAGCCATTTCTTTGTTGCTGAAAGATAGTTATCGTATTTCTGTTCTATATCTTTCTTTACGTCACTGGTTTCCTTCCTGTACCGGAGATACCTGTTAATAGCATCAAGATCGTTCACCAGGCCCTGTCTGGTGTTTCCGGATGAAACAGAGGCAGCGAAAAACAGGGCAGGGGCCAGGTGGTAAGCCAGTTTATCTTCTGTGACTCCCTCGTGGACAGCTAAATCCCACATTATCCCGCCCGTCGCCATGGCTTCCCCGGCGGTAAAAGCGTTATCTGAAACTGTTTTCAGAAAACGTGAGCCGGAATAAAGGTTGGCAAAGTCATCACTGCTGAGTTGCATCGTTTTTACTGATTCCTCATTAATATTGAGAAAAGGCATTTCCTCCGTCAGGAATGATTTCCACATTGTTAACAGCATTGTATTCTCAAAAAGAGTCATGCTGTCAGAGTGAATCCGGCTGCCTGCAGGCAATTTATCCACAGGTAAAAGGTGTTGAACGCTACCGATGGTAAAGTAATTCGGATAAGCATCCCTCTTCATCTTTCTTTCAACATATTTATCAGGAGCCATCCAAGAATATTGTCGAATACCCAACGGCGGACTGTAAATTTAGCCTGCTCAGTGGAAAGTGGTTCATTGCCTCTTCCGCCATACAGTCCGCTTGCAGAAAGTATTTTTCCGGCCAAAATCTTCACTTTATTTTCGAGCCCTGCAATGCCATTATTTCCGTAAAAAAGGTAAGCTGATACAGCATAAAGCAGTTTTTCCTTTCTGATTTTTCCCTTTGGTAGCAAAGACTTACTTCGGAACAGCGTTATAACTCTGTGATTTTCCTTTCTCACAGGATTACGGTGCAGTTTCCGCTGACCATGCCTGGCCTTTCTGGTATCTTTACGCATATTGTCATTTTGCTTTTCTTTTATCGGTAAAGCATTTGCTTCAGGGAATCTAAAGGGGTCATGGCGGGATATTAATTTTCCTGTTTCATATAGGGCATTTACAAGCGGACTTAGCATGGTGCTGAAAATATTTCCACCGGTTATTGTATGGACTGTATTTCCGGAAGCTGAAGGAAATAAGTCTCTGCCGGACACGAAGGCAGAGTTGCCGGATGTTGCCAAAAGCGGACTATCGGGGACTTCGCCACTCAGGCTTGTTGCTACTGATGATACCTGCGTTTCCGGTATGTCCGTGTTCTCTGCAAATTTCCTGAGCGATTCCGGATAAACAGTTGCGTCACATTTCGTATTGAAATACGTGTTGGTGATAACCTTTTCGTTTGCCTGCCGGCGGGTTTCAGTTTTGCGGGTGGCACAGTACTGCAGATCTGAGAGCTCACTTTTTTGCCTGAATTTTTCCACTGCCAGGGAATGTATCTGTTCGGGAACAGAGAGACGGTCATTTTCCCCAGGCACAGACGCGGGTCTGTTCTGTACCATAGCCCGGGTGTAAGCCTCAGAGGTAGCGGTTGAATTTGACGAAAATGAGGTAATCCGTGGTTCGGAGGGGAAGCAGGAAACAGCCGCATCGCAGACCTCCCCGGTCATCTCCACACTGGTATCTACTTCAAAAGCCGGAGCTCGCCGGAATGATTCGGTTTTTTCCCGCGTTTCCCTGCCGGACGGGGGAGCACTGCGTGTCATGTTTTCCAGCGCATGCCTGTAATGACTGGCGCGGATGAAAATATTAGCCACAAAGACCGGGACCTTCAGCAGACCACGCTGCGGAGTCCCCTCGTCTTTCATCCGGCGTCCGGCAACAATGGCCGTAACGGCCAGGGCGGTAAACAGGCAGGTGGAAGTGTGATTTTCCTCGCTGCCCAGAAACGTCTGCAAGAACGTTTCATCAGTCCAGCCGGTAACGGTATCCCGGATAAAGGTTGCCAGTCGGGAAACAATATTAATGTTATCAGGAAGGCACCATGATGCCAGTCCGAGAGCATGCAGCACTGCGGAATCGATATTTCGGTGTTCTGTGATAGCGGAATACAGGCTGCCGGCAGCCATAACCAGGCTGCCCGGAGTGCCGGGGAGCATTTTTGACAGGCAGACAGAAAACAGTCTGCTCTCCTCATATTTTCCCAGGGTACGGATGAGCTGTTGAACACCGCGGCGACAGTCTGTAGTAAACGGAACCCGGGAATCTGCGGTTTCTCCGGCAAATACCGGGTCAGCATGATGACTGTCGCAGGCGTCAAACCAGGTTTCGTCCATTTCAACGTGATCGATAGCGTCGAACCAGGCATCCCGATCTTCCGGATTTGAAATATCAGAGGCTCCCGCCGTTCTGCTGCCTGATGAGGAGACTGTAGTTGAGTTGATAAATGGCATGTTTTTTTACGGGTAATGGATGGTTGTCTCCTTTTATACCCAATGGAAGCGTTTCTCTATCAAACAAATACCTTAAAGGGGGTTGAGAACCAATGGAACGAAAACGTACACTAAGAAGATAATCCATTGTTTATATTAAAATTTAATGGTCTCACTTCTCCCTTTAAAATATCCTCCGGAAGCGTAAACGTATAATGCCCCGGCACATATGTTGAATATAATATTGTTTTGTCACTTTGTGACGGATATGAAAAATTGCAAAGATGCTAAAAAATAGCAAATTACAAATAACGTATTGATAAAGCTATTAAAAAAGGGATAACAACAAAAGAAAATTATATGATCCATCAATGAATTAATGCTTTTCATTTTTGTTGGTTATCCCTGAATACCGGGCTCTGATTTTGTTTTTATCTATTCCCCGGCCTTACACCGCTGTGGCTGCGGTTTCCTGTTTTTGCGGCGGATAATCTGCGTCAGCGGTGTGCGCAGACGCTGCGCCATAATGACCCCGATCAGTACCACGCCGCCGCCGATAATATGGTAGCTGTGCAGTTCTTCTTTCAGGAAGACCGCGGCGATAATGGCAGTCAGTACCGGCGCCAGGTTCATAAAGATGGAGGCGGCGTTTGCACCCAAACGGGTGACGCCCAGGATCCACAGCAGCGGCGCAAAAATAGAGGCCGCAATTCCCGCATACAATACCAGCCCGATATTATCGCGGTTCAGTGTCACATCCCCGGCACTGAGGAATACCGGGATCAGCAGCAGCACGCCAAACACAATCTGCATATACAGCGAGTGAATGCTGGACAGCGGGATCGCCCAGCGTTTGGTCAGCACGCCGTAGAAAGCATAAGCCAGACCGGCGATAAACATCAGCATTTCACCCTGTCCCAGTCCCTGATGCAGTAAATCTGCCGGATGTCCCTTGCTGATAAGCCAGGTCAGGCCGCTCAGGGAGAGGATCGTTCCCAGCACAATACCGATGGTCGGCGCGATCCGCAGTACCGGAATACTTAACACCACGGTCAGCAGCGGGATCAGCGAGGTGATGATTCCCATAAAGGTGGCGCTGACAGTATACGCCGCGTAATACGCCAGGCTCTGATACAGCCCCATGCCGAGAAAACCGAGGATAAACAGTTTCCATGCGTGTTGTTTGATCACCGCGCGCTGCTGCCAGACGGGTATGATCAGGAACGGTGTCATCACGGCGAGCGCCAGTGCCCAGCGGTAAAAGGAAATCGCGCCGGGGGCGATGGCGCCGGCAGCCAGTTTATTCACCACGGCATTTACAGACCAGATTAATACAGCCCCGAGGGGCAAAAGCAGGTTTTTCATTCTTAAACTCATTTTCATTATCAGGCAGGTGATGTAGTGTAATATGTCTTAATTATTCTATATAACGATATCCCGCCAATTTATAGAGAGGATCTGACAAGATGGCCCGCAAGTCAGATATTTCATCACTGGGCGTGAAAGACCCGGTGACATTAATCTGCCGTCATGAACAGTTTTATTCGGAAACAGAATTTGCCCTTCATCATCATCCCTTTGGTCAGCTGTTGTATGTTGCCAGCGGTGTGATGGAGATGACCGTTGAGGGACAGCGCTATCTGGCCCCGGCCGGGTTTTGTATCTGGATCCCGCCGGGGACGGAACATGCCAGTTATAACAAAGCCTGCGCCTCTTTCAAAATTATTGATATTTCGCCGCAGTGGGCACCGCAGTTACCGCAGATGGCCTGTGTGATAGAACTGACGCCGGTGTTCAGTGCCGTGATGCAGGATTTGTTCGGGCGCAAAGTCCGGGAGCCGGAAACAGAGGCGGACAGACGGCTGGCGCTGGTGCTGACTGACCAGCTGCTGTTGTCACGTTGTCAGCCGACCTATCTGCCGGTCACGGACGATAAACTGCTGGCACCGGTGCTCAGTGCGCTGGAGAATGATCCGTCCGATAATACGTCACTGGCGGAGTGGGCGGCAAGGCGCTTTACCTCGGAGCGGACATTATCCCGCCGTTGTCAGCAGAAACTGGGGATGTCCTTCAGTGAATGGCGTCAGCGCCTGCGTTTTTTGCGGGCGGTGGCATTATTACAGGAGGGCCGCAGTGTGCAGAATGTCGCGCTGGACGTGGGGTACAGTTCATCATCCGCCTTCATTGCCATGTTTTCCCAGCTGGCGGGTGTCACGCCGGAACGTTTCCGTCATCAGCCTTAATTGCTCTCTTTAGCAACAATCGGTGTTCCGGGCGTAGGTTTTATCCCGCAGAAGTGGCAAAATAGCGGCCATCCGTTTCAATTCCGGTTGTGCCGCCGCACCGACAGGTCTCCGCCGGCCGCCGACAGTATGAAGGTGAAGCCCGTGAAAATCGTTGTAGATGAGAATATGCCTTACGCCGAAACCCTGTTTTCCCGTCTCGGGGACGTGGTGGCGGTGCCGGGACGTCCGTTGCCGGACGGGGTGCTGGATGCTGCTGATGCACTGATGGTGCGTTCTGTCACGAAAGTGAATGCACAGCTGCTGGAAAATACCCCGGTGAAATTCACTGGTACGGCAACCGCCGGTTTTGACCATGTGGATAAAGCCTGGCTGGCAGAGCAGGGAATTGGTTTCTCCTCAGCGCCGGGTTGTAACGCGATTGCGGTGGTGGAATATGTCTTTTCCGCCCTGATGCTGCTGGCGGAACGTGACAGTTTTCAGCTGACGGATAAAACCGTCGGGATTATCGGGGCCGGGAATGTCGGCGGGCGTCTGGCGAAGCGGCTGGAGGCACTGGGTATTAATATTCTCATCTGCGACCCGCCGCGCGCGGATAACGGTGATGCCGGGGCATTTTATGATATCGATACCCTGGTGGCACAGGCAGATATCCTGACATTCCATACCCCGCTGAATAAGTCCGGGCCGTACACCACACTGCATCTGATGGATGAAACCCGTCTCAATGCCATGAAAGATAACGGCATTCTGATCAACGCCAGCCGTGGCGCAGTGGTGGATAATCAGGCTCTGCTGTCGGTACTGGCCGGCGGCAAGCCGCTGAGTGTGGTGCTGGATGTGTGGGAGCCGGAGCCGGATCTGTCAACTGAACTGCTTTCACTGGCGGATATCGGTACGCCGCATATTGCCGGTTATACTCTGGAAGGCAAGGCGCGCGGCACTACGCAGGTCTTTGAAGCCTTTGCGGAATTTACCGGACAACCGCAGCAGGTTGCGCTGGCGGAACTGTTACCGGCACCGGAATTCGGCGGTATCACACTGTCAGGTAAAGTAACGCAAAGTATTCTCAAACGTTTAATGCATCTGGTTTATGATGTCCGCCGTGATGATGCGGCATTACGCGCGGTGGCTGGTGTGCCGGGTGAGTTTGATAAACTGCGCAAGTTTTACCCTGATCGCCGCGAGTGGTCATCACTGACTGTTATTTGTGATGATGCGCAGAGTGCGGCGCTGTTGTCTGACCTGGGTTTCACGGCAGAATACCGCGCATAAAATCATTTTTTCATCATTCTTTTTCTGGCTGTACCGCGCTGACGCGGTGTAGTCTTTGTTCCGGAGATAACTATGTCAGAAGGCTGGAATATTGCCGTATTGGGTGCGACCGGTGCTGTCGGCAGCGCCGTGGTGTCATTACTGGAAGAGCGTGAATTTCCGGTGGGAGAGTTGTATTTACTGGCCGGAGAGCGCAGCGCGGGAGAATCGGTTCGCATGAACGGCAAAAGCTATCTGGTTACCGAAGCCCGTGATTTCGACTGGTCACAGGTACAGCTGGCCTTTTTCATGGCCGGTGCGGACGCCACCGCCGCGTATTATGAAGCGGCGACTGACAGCGGCTGTATTGTCATTGACAGCAGCGGCCTGTTTGCACTGGAGCCGGATGTGCCGTTGGTGGTGCCGTCGGTGAACCCGCAGGCACTGAGCGAGTACCGCAACCGTAATCTGATTGCGCTGGCAGACAGCACCGTCAGTCAGTTACTGACGGCTATCCGCCCGCTGACGGAAAACGCCGGGTTATCGCGTATCAATCTGACCAACCTGTTCTCTGTTTCCCGTTTCGGGAAAAGTGCGGTGGAAGAGCTGGCCGGTGAGTGCGGAAAACTTCTCAACGGTATTCCGCCGGAAGCCGGACGCTTCAGCAAACAACTGGCATTTAACCTGCTGCCGCTGCTGGCTGATGAACAGGGCAGTGTGTCAGAAGAGCGCCGTATCGCGGAAGAAACCCGCAAAGTTCTGCAGGATGCCGGTCTGCCGATCAGCGTGAGTTGTGTGCAGTCCCCGGTGTTCTACGGCAACGCGCAGATCGTGCAACTGGAAACGCTGCGCCCGCTTGGTAGTGAGGAAGCCCGTGATGAACTGGAACGGGCAGAGGATATTGAGCTCTCTGACGAGCAGGAGTTCCCGACTCAGGTCACGGATGCTTCCGGCAATCATCTGCTGAATATTGGTTGTCTGCGCAATGATTACGGTATCCCGGAAATTCTGCATTTCTGGTCAGTGGCGGATAACGTGCAGTTCGGCGGCGCACTGATGGCTGTCGAAATTGCCGAACGTCTGACGCAGGAGCAGTTTTACTGATGTCAGCGGTGATTTTACCGGCGGAAGAGGGTAAAACCACGGTCGCGCTGGGCATTGAGTATGACGGCAGCCGCTATTACGGCTGGCAGCGTCAGTCAGACGTCGCGAGTGTACAGGGTTGTCTGGAAAAAGCCCTGTCAAAAGTGGCTGCAGAGCCGGTCTCGGTCTTCTGCGCCGGGCGAACCGATGCGGGGGTGCATGCTACCGGCCAGGTGGTGCATTTTCATACGGCAGCTGTCCGTAAAGATGCCGCCTGGACGATGGGTGTGAATACTCACCTGCCGCCGGATATCGCGGTGCGCTGGGTCAAAACCGTGCCGGAAAATTTCCACGCACGGTTCAGCGCCACAGCGCGGCGTTACCGCTATGTGATTTTCAATCACCGCTTTCGTCCGGCTATCCTCAGTAAAGGTGTGACTCACTTTCATTATCCGCTGGATGAAAAGCGAATGCATGAAGCGGCACAGAGCCTGCTGGGGGAGAATGATTTTTCCTCTTTCCGTGCGGCGCAGTGTCAGTCCAGAAGCCCGTGGCGTAATGTAATGCATGTGAACGTCACCCGTCAGGGGCAGTATGTGATTGTGGACATCAAAGCCAATGCTTTTGTGCATCATATGGTGCGCAATATCACCGGCGCTTTGCTGGAAGTCGGCTGCGGTAATTTACCGGTCAGCCGGATGGCAGAACTGCTGGCACTGAAAGACCGGACACAGGCACCGGCGACAGCACCGGCGGAAGGCTTGTATCTGGTTTCAGTGGATTACCCGGAAGAATTTGCCCTGCCGTCACCGGCAATGGGGCCGCTTTTCCTGGCAGATTAATTTATTAGCCGGATAAGCAGAAGCCTGCATCCGGCGGGGTGAAATATGGAATATATTAAATTTCTGATTGATTTTATTCTGCACATTGATTTGCATATGCAGGAGATGGTCGCGGCATACGGTATCTGGGTTTATGCGATTTTATTCCTGATCCTGTTTTGTGAGACCGGGCTTGTGGTCACGCCGTTCCTGCCGGGCGATTCGTTGTTGTTTGTGGCAGGGGCACTGGCGGCACTGCCGACTAACGACCTGAATATTCATATCATGGTACTGCTGATGATTACAGCGGCAATTATCGGTGATGCGGTTAACTACACTATCGGGCACTTTTTCGGGGAGCGGCTTTTCCGCAATCCGGATTCAAAAATCTTCCGTCAGAGCTATCTGCGCAAGACCCATGCGTTCTTTGAAACCCATGGCGGTAAAGCGATTATTCTGGCGCGATTTGTTCCGATCGTGCGGACATTTGCCCCGTTTGTTGCCGGTATGAGTAAAATGTCCTACCGCCACTTTGCGATGTTTAACGTTATCGGTGCGATTGTATGGGTGGTATTATTTGCCTATGCAGGGTATATCTTCGGGGAAACGAAGATTGTACAGGAAAACTTGAAATTACTTATCGTGGCGATTATTTTCATCTCCATATTACCCGGTATTATCGAGGTATGGCGTCACCGCCGTGCGGCGAAAAAAGCACAGAAACGTGATGACGCCTGAGTGGTTTGAGTAGTTTTTTGTCCACAGTGCATAAGCAATGTGGTTTAATGGCAGATAATAATTACACTGGCTGAGCCAGATTTCAGACGGAAAGGTCATTAATGAGCTGGATTGAAAAAATTCTGAATAAGACCCCAATGAACCAGACACGCAAGGCGAGCATTCCTGAAGGTGTCTGGACGAAGTGCGACAGTTGTGGTCAGGTACTGTACCGCCAGGAGGTGGAACGTAATCTTGAGGTGTGTCCGAAATGTGATCATCACATGCGGATCCCTGCACGTGCGCGCCTGCTGACGTTTCTGGATGAAGGCAGCACCACGGAACTGGGCACTGATCTGGAACCTAAAGACGTCCTGAAATTCCGTGATTCCAAAAAATACAAAGACAGACTGGTGTCCGCCCAGAAAACCACCGGGGAAAAAGAAGCCCTGATTGCGATGAAAGGCACTCTGAAAACCATGCCGGTTGTCGCGGCGGCGTTTGAATTTGCCTTTATCGGCGGTTCAATGTCTTCTGTGGTCGGCGCACGGTTTGTCCGCGCGGTTGAACAGGCACTGGAAGATAACTGCCCGCTGGTCTGCTTCTCCGCAAGCGGCGGTGCCCGTATGCAGGAAGCGCTGATGTCGCTGATGCAGATGGCCAAAACCAGTGCGGCGCTGGCCAAAATGCAGGAGCGCGGTCTGCCGTATATCTCTGTGCTGACTGACCCGACCATGGGCGGTGTCTCCGCGAGTCTGGCTATGCTGGGTGATATCAATATCGCCGAGCCGAAAGCCCTGATCGGCTTTGCCGGTCCGCGTGTTATCGAGCAGACTGTCCGTGAGAAGTTACCGCCGGGATTCCAGCGCAGTGAGTTTCTGATTGAAAAAGGGGCGATCGATATGATTGTCCGCCGCCCGGAAATGCGTGATACCGTTGCGGAAATTCTGTCAAAACTGACGAACTATCAGTTCCCGCAGGAAGATGAAACCATTGAAATCCTGACTGCGGATGAACCTGATACCGACTTATCTTCCGAAACAGAGACTGATGTCAAAAAACACGATGTCTGATAAGCGAGAAAGACCGACAGCCGCGTCATCGATGATGACGTGGCTTTCTTATCTGGGTGATCTGCATACGCAGGTTATTGATATGGGACTGGAGCGTGTCGGTGCGGTGGCGGATATCATGAATCTGCGCTATCCCGCCCCGAAAGTCATTACCGTTTCCGGGACCAACGGCAAAGGCACCACCTGTCACACACTCGAATCCATCCTGCTGGCTGCGGGGCTGCGGGTGGGGGTGTACAGTTCCCCGCATCTGGTGAATTACACCGAACGGGTGCGGATTCAGGGACAAAACCCATCGGAAGCCGATTTTTGCCGTGTCTTTGCGGATATTGACGCGCAGCGCGGCGATATCACGCTGACCTATTTTGAAGCGGGCACACTGGCGGCACTGCAGCTGTTCCGCGAAGCCAGCCTTGATGTGGTGATTCTGGAAGTCGGCCTCGGCGGGCGTCTGGATGCCACCAATATCGTCGATTCTCATATCACCGCGATTACCAGTATCGCGCTGGATCACACCGACTGGCTCGGGGCTGACCGCGAGCATATCGCCCGCGAGAAAGCCGGGATCTTCCGCCCGCACTGTGTGGCGGTGATCGGTGAACCGGATGCCCCTTATACCATCGCGGATGTGGCAAACAAGCTGGAAACCCCGTTGTTCTGCCGCGCCGATGACTGGTCTTATAAAGAGCAGGGCGACCACTGGACGTGGCAGTGTGAGGATGAAACGCTCGATAATCTGCCGCTGCCGAATGTGCCGCTGGCAAATGCCGCGACCGCTCTTGCGGTGATCCACAATCTGCGTCAGGTGAAAGACAAAACCGGCCGCGCCATCACCCGTGAGGCGATTGATACCGGGCTGCGTCAGGCACAACTGCCGGGCCGTTTCCAGATTGTCTCGCAACAACCGCTGACCGTGCTGGATGTGGCGCATAACCCGCATGCCGCCGGTTATCTGGTCTCGAAACTGGCACAACTGCCGCGCACTGCGCACAGCCGTGTCCGGGCGGTGATCGGTATGCTGGGTGACAAAGATATCAAAGGCACTCTGGCGGTGCTGGATGAGCAGGTGACGGACTGGTATGTCGCGCCGCTGACGGAACTGCGCGGCGCTCCGGCAGAACAGCTGGCGGAGCACCTGACTGACCCGCAACAGTTTACGGATGTGGAAAGTGCCTGGGAACAGGCGTGCCGTGATGCGTCACCGGAGGATATCGTGGTGGTGTGCGGGTCATTCCACACCGTGGCGCATGTTATGGACGTTTTAGCGAAGGAAGGTGCGGGTGGCCAGTAAATTTCAGAATCGCTTAGTCGGAACCATTATCCTGGTGGCGGTGGGGGTGATTGTCCTGCCGGTGCTTTTGGACGGCGATAAGAAATATAACGAAGACCAGTTCGCAGCCATCCCGCTCATCCCGAAAGAAGGGGAGCAGGATGAGATTGATGCGGTGAATCCGATCAATCAGACCATGCCGACGATGCCGTCAGAAGGGGCATCCAGTGCCATGATTAGCGAAGCGGCACAAACCGGAACGGAAGACGCACCGGAAGAAGCGTCTGCGGGCGGCAGCACAACCTCTAATGTGCCGCCGGGTGCGGATCCGCTGCCACCGGTGGTGGTGCCGGATAAACAACCGCCGCCGAAACCGGAACCTAAGCCGGAGCCTAAGCCGGAACCAAAACCTGAGCCGAAACCGGAACCCAAACCGGAAAAAGCGCCTCAGGGACAGGCTTATGTTGTGCAGCTGGGGGCGTTATCCAATGCCCGTAAGGTGGAGGAAATTGTTGCCACCCTGCGGTTATCCGGTTATCAGGTGTATACCGTGCCGCGCGGCAAACTGACGCTGATTATGGTCGGGCCGTCAGCCTCTCAGGCAGAGCTGAAATCCTCGCTGGGGGAACTGAGACAGCTTACCGGGCTGGATGGCCGGGTGCAGTCTTATAAACCGTAGCGAATTTAAGGAATTAGCAATATCTGTTAATAAAATCAGTTAACTCTTTGCGGCGATTATAAATTTTTATTTCGCCGCAATTTATTTTCAGACAGAGCAAAAATCCGTTACGCAAACGTTTTCGTTTTCTGTTAGAATGCGCCCGTCACTGATGCCGGGGCATCAATTTGGATAGTGATATGGTTTGGATTGATTACGCAATTATTGCAATTATTGCTTTCTCGGCATTAGTCAGCCTGGTTCGTGGTTTCGTTCGCGAAGCCTTATCGTTAGTGACCTGGGTCTGCGCGTTTTATGTGGCCAGCGAGTTTTTCCCGCTGCTGGCGGATTATTTTACGCGCTTTGATGACCCGCTGGTCCGCAACGGGATCGCCATTGCGATTTTATTTGTTGCGACACTGATTGTCGGCTCGGTGATTAACCATGTTATCGGTTCACTGGTTCAGCGGACAGGCTTATCAGGCACAGATCGTGTTCTCGGGGTTTGTTTTGGTGCTCTGCGCGGGGTGCTGATCGTGGCGGCAATATTGTTCTTCCTCGACAGCTTCACGCAGATGAATCAGAGCAGCGACTGGCAGCAGTCACAACTCATCCCCCAATTCAGTCATGTTATCAGGTGGTTCTTTGACTACCTCCAGAATGCGTCAAGTTTCCTGCCGGAGAATTTTCCTTCTCCGCCCGGCTGATGAGGAAAAAACTACATGTGTGGTATTGTTGGTATCGTTGGTTTTACGCAAGTCAATCAATCAATCTATGATGCGCTCACGGTGTTACAGCACCGGGGTCAGGATGCAGCCGGTATCGCAACCATTGACAGTAATAATGGTTTCCGGCTCCGTAAAGCCAACGGACTGGTGAAAGATGTTTTCGAAACCCGCCATATGCTGCGTTTGCAGGGCACACTCGGGATTGGCCATGTCCGCTACCCGACCGCAGGCAGCTCCAGTGCATCGGAAGCACAGCCGTTTTATGTCAATTCACCGTTCGGTATCACCCTTGCGCATAACGGCAATCTGACCAATGCGCACACGCTGAAACATCAGCTGTTTGAAACAGCACGGCGTCATGTCAATACCACCTCTGATTCTGAAATCCTGCTCAACGTGCTGGCGTATGAGCTGGATCGCTTTGATGCGCACCCGCTGGAGCCGGACAATATTTTTGCTGCGGTCAGCGCGATGCACACCAAAATCCGCGGCGCGTATGCCTGCGTGGCGCTGATTATCGGTCACGGCCTGCTGGCGTTCCGTGATCCGAACGGTATCCGTCCGCTGGTGCTCGGCAAGCGTGCCCTGGATGATGGCCGCGAAGAGTATATGGTGGCGTCTGAAAGTGTCGCACTGGATACCCTCGGTTTTGACTATCTGCGTGATGTGGCGCCGGGTGAAGCGGTGTATATCACGGAAACCGGGCAGCTCTACACCCGTCAGTGTGCGGCAAATCCGTCACTGACACCGTGCCTGTTTGAGTTTGTCTATTTCGCCCGTCCGGATTCCGTTATCGATAAAGTCTCTGTTTATAACGCCCGGCTGCGCATGGGGCAGAAACTCGGCGCGAAAATTGCCCGCGAGTGGGAAGATCTGGATATTGATGTGGTGATCCCGATTCCGGAAACCTCGATGGACAGCGCACTGGAAATCGCCCATATGCTGAATAAGCCATACCGCCAGGGGTTTGTGAAAAACCGCTATGTGGGACGTACCTTTATCATGCCGGGCCAGCAGGAGCGCAAAAAATCCGTCCGCCGTAAACTTAATGCCAACCGTACTGAGTTCCGGGGCAAAAACGTGCTGCTGGTGGATGACTCCATTGTGCGCGGCACCACCTCGGAGCAGATTGTGGAGCTGGCACGGGAAGCCGGGGCGAAGAAAGTCTATTTTGCCTCTGCGGCACCGGAAGTGCGTTTTCCGAACGTCTACGGCATCGATATGCCGAATGCTAACGAGTTAATTGCTCACGGTCGCGAAGCGGATGAAATCTGCCGTCTGATTGGCGCGGATGCCCTGATTTTCCAGGATCTGAGTGACCTTATCGATGCGGTGCGTGAAGAGAACCCGGATATCCGTGGTCTTGAGGCATCGGTGTTTGATGGTATCTATGTCACCAAAGATATCGACCAGGATTATCTCGATTATGTGGAAAACCTGAGAAAGGATGATGAATTAAAGTTGCGGGATCATAACGAAATTGAGAACCTTGAGATATATAATGAGGGTTAATCTCTTTTTTGTCAGGTGATGTTATGAAAAAACTGATTGTGGGACTGACCGGCGCAAGTGGTGCTGTCTATGGTGTGCGGTTGCTGGAGGTCCTGCAAACGGTGCCGGAAGTGGAAACCCATCTGATTGTCAGTCAGGCGGCCCGGCAGACACTGGCGCTGGAAACGGCATACAGCCTGCGGGACGTGCAGGCACTGGCGGATGTGGTACATGATGAGCGTGATATCGCCGCCTGTATCTCTTCCGGCTCTGTCAGAACCCTGGGGATGGTTATCCTGCCGTGTTCGGTGAAAACCCTGTCGGGGATTGTTCACAGCTACACGGACACCCTGGTGACCCGCGCGGCGGATGTGGTGCTGAAGGAAGGGCGCAAACTGGTGTTGGGTGTTCGCGAAACACCGCTGCATCTGGGACATCTGCGGCTGATGACACAAGCGGCGGAAATCGGCGCGGTCATTATGCCGCCGATGCCCGCGTTTTATCACCAGCCGGAAACCGTGCAGGATATTATTGACCAGACGGTTAACCGTGTACTTGATCAGTTTGATATTGCATTACCGGAAGATTTATTTACCCGCTGGCGCGGGGCGAAAAATTCCCGTTCCGGGCAGCCGTAATCCGCAATCACCCGGTCGTTTGTTTCCGGCCGGGTGCTGCCTTAATACTCCGCGGGACTATCCAGCAGATCCCGCAGTGCTTCTTCCAGATTGATAAACCGGCAGCCGAACCCGGCTTCCTCCAGCCGTTTCGGCAGGGCATTCTGACCACCCAGCACCAGCACTGCCGCTTCTCCCATCAGTGTCTTTACCACAAACGCCGGTACACGCAGCAGATGCGGACGGTGCAGGATCTGCGCCAGTACCGCCGCAAACTGCTCATTATGGGACGGATAAGGCGCGGTCATATTGAACGGGCCGTTCTGCGCGGGGTCATCGAGCAGAAACAGAATGGCGCTGACCATATCATTGATGTGGATCCACGGCATATACTGACGACCGTTACCAACAGGGCCACCGAGACCGGCGCGGTAAGCCGGCAGCAATTTTGCCAGTACCCCGCCTTCCGGGGAGAGTACAATCCCGGTGCGCAGCAGACAGACGCGGGTTTTCTCACTCTGTGCCTTCATCGCCAGAGACTCCCAGCGGTCGCACAGAGTATGGGTAAATTCCGGGTGCGGCTCGTCATCCTCCGTCACCACGGTTTGCCCCTGATCACCATACCAGCCCACGGCAGAGCCGGAGAGAAATACCGCCGGTGGCGTTTCACTGGCATTGATAAGCTCACTGAGCCGTTCGGTTATCTGCCAGCGGCTCTCACACAGCAGCTTTTTCTGCTCTTCACTCCAGCGTTTATCCGCGATAGGCTCACCGGCGAGGTTAATCACCGCATCGATGTCGTTCAGATGTGTTATATCATTGAGTGAATTAAGGTTTTCTGCGGCTGAGCAAAAACGGGAATAGACTTTCTGCGGTGAGCGGCTCAGAACCACCACCTGATATTTCCGGGCAATCAGTGCCTGCACCAGCGGGGTGCCGATAAGCCCGGTGCCGCCTGTGATCAGAATACGCATAGATGCTCCTTCTGCCGGTAGGTTTCTCTGACTATAGCAGTTTTTGCTGCCGGTGGATGTGATCAGCAAGAAAGAAAAACAATCATAGAACCGCTATCAATTCTTGATATACTGATTCAAAGACCATAATGACCACTATCATTATTAGTTTGGTATATAAAGCGGTATAAAGCAGGGGCCCGCGGATTAACTGCGTGTGCCCCTGAAAAAAACAGAAACAGTATCCGTAATACTGATAAAAAAGAAAAGGTTAGAGGATGGAACAAGATAGCGCTATCGAGTGGGTGGACGTGGTCGATGAGAATAATGATGTTATCGGCCAGGCGACCCGCGAGCAGATGCGGGCGGAAAACCTGCGTCACCGGGCAACCTACATCGTTGTGCATGACGGCATGGGAAAAATTCTTGTCCAGCGCAGAACTGAGCATAAAGACTTCTGTCCGGGCCTGCTGGATGCCACCGCCGGTGGTGTGGTGCAGCAGGGCGAACTGATGCTGGATTCTGCGCGGCGCGAAGCAGAGGAAGAACTCGGGATCGCCGGTGTGCCGTTTGCCGAGCATGGCCTGTTTTATTATGAAGAACCTATCTGCCGTGTCTGGGGCGGGTTATTCAGTTGTGTGACACACGGTCCGTTTGCGCTTCAGGAAAGCGAAGTATCGGAAGCCACCTGGCTGACCCCGGCTGAAATCACCGCCCGCTGTGATGAATTTACGGCAGATTCACTGAAGGCCCTTTCACTCTGGCTGACGCGGAATAATCAGAATTATACGCCGGCAGAGCGACAGAAGCCGGTTACAGCGACTGAAGCTGAAATAAGCAGCGACAGCGAATAAAAACCGGATAAGCCTGCAAATATGCGGGCTTTTTTATATTTAAAAACCGGTAAGATAAAACGCAGACAGTAAATATTCCGGCAGAAGGAATATCATTGGATATAAGCCGGTATTATTTCCGTTATTCCGGTTTTGGTATTGACTTTTTTCCTGCAGACTCTTCGTTTATCTGGTATTGTTTCTGCCGTTTTTCCGGAAACGGCCCGTTTATACAGTAAAAATTAAAAAAGACCAATACATTGAAATAGGGTCATTTTATCTATTTACACGAATGGGTTGTTAACGGAGGCTGTAATATAGGGCCGCAGGATAATAAGAATTATCCTGAAATGAACGGAAGATAATAAAATAAAACCTGAACGAGAATAATAATGAGAAATAAATTAGCAGGATGGCTGTTATTATTACCGCTGATTCTCACCACCTGGGGTGCTATTCAGTATTGGCGGGTCAGTGATGCATATCAGTCTTACCAATCTGTCATGGCAGAGAAAGCGGATCTTCAGCATCTGATCGCCAAAAACCCGGATACTCAGATTATCTATGATGACGGGCAAACGGTATCTGCCGGTCAGCAGCTGGGAATGATCAACCGTGAGCTGAATAAATACAGCAGCGAAATTACGATGATTCTGGCCAGGGTGGGTATCAGTCAGGGGACTGTCGCCACCGGGATTTTATCATTGCTGTCCGGTGCCGGGGCGATTTACCTCTGTATCAGCAGCGGCCGTGCTGCCCGGCGCTCCCGCGACACACTGCTGAAGGTCTTTGCCCGCTGCCGCAAAATGCTGCCGTTTATCCTGACCGGGCAGATGACGCTGGTCGGCCTGAGCATCATTTGTGTGATGGCCTATGAAGCGTTGTGGTTCGCCGGTAATTTCGCCATGAGCGGCGGCGGTGCAAAAATCATGGTTTTTATCCTGATCAGTATTGTGCTGATTATCTGGTACATCATCAAAGGGCTGTTTAAGCTGCGTAAGAGTTTTACAATGTTCCGCAGCGAACCGTCTGATGTGGCAGGGCATGCTGTCAGCCGTGAGGAAGCACCGGGGTTGTGGCAGTGGGTGGATGAGATTGCCGCGAAAGTCGGCACAACGCCGCCGGACCATATTATTGCCGGTATGATGGAATGCTTCTATGTGACATCTCACCGCATAATGCTGAATGAAAATCAGCTGATTGAAGGGAAAACCCTGTACTTCCCGCTGCTCTATTCCGCACTGCTCAACCGTGAGGAAGCCAGTGCGGTTATCGGGCATGAACTGGGGCACTTCACCGGCGAAGATACCACCTACAGCCTGAACTTTGCGCCGATCTATGCCGGTATGAGCCACAGTATTTCGCTGGTGGCGAATGAGGTGGAAGATTACTACAGTAAAGTGATCATGAGCCCGTCGGTGTATCTCGGGATCTTTTTCCTTGAGCAGTTTGATTTCGCGGTCAGTCACTGGAGCCGTATCCGTGAACTGGAAGCGGACAACGCCGGGGCATCGGTCAGTTCAGCGGCGGCGGTGGCGTCATCACTGCTGCGAATCTCCGCTGTCAGTGAGGTGATTTCGGAAACGCTGGGTGAGTTGTATGAAGGCATGCTGAAAACGGATGATTTATTACCGGTGGTGATGGCGCGCCTGCGCGAGCGTGGTGTACCGGAAGCCGGTCAGTTTCTGAATGAGGCAACCAGCCACCCGAGCGACAGTCACCCGCAGACCCGGGCCCGTATTGAAGCGTTGTCTCAGGATATCAGTGATGAGTTGCTGGCAGCTGCTTCCCGTGAGGTACAGTCGGATGATTACGCCAATATTGCGGATCTGTTTACGGATGCCAAAGCACTCTCGATGATGCTGACAGCGTCACTCTCCGGCATTGTTACCGAGTGCATCACACAGCGGACAGAAGCACTGGAAACCCTGCTGCATGAATCTGTGGTGGCAGATGAGGTGGTTATCAGTGAGGGGCGGAGAACATTCCGCGTGATGTTCACCCTGGGTCTGGTGGTCGTGGCCGGGATGGGGATTGCCGCCGTGAAACTCGGTGCGGAAAACCTGATAAGCTCCGGTGCGGTTCACGGCTTGTGGCTGCTGTTGTTGTTCTGGGGGGCGGCGTTTATGTACCGTGACAGAGGAAAAGCACCGCTGTTTGCTTTTCGTCACGGGCAGCTGGTCAGTGATAAGCTGGTACAGGCGTATCCGCTGCACTACATTGTTGATTATGACATCACGGATGTCTCCGGTATGGCGACGCTCACACTGCATGTGGCTGACGGGGCACCTGCACCGGACATGGCAGTAAAAAAACGTTTCTTTAAATACGATGCCAAAAAGCAGAAGCTGATGATTATGATAGCGGGTGTCCGCATCTGGCAGGGAAAATCGTTATCGCCGCAGGATTTATCGGAGCTGGTGCATGGGCAGTTGCAGATGGCACATGTGAAGCACGAGTTGCGGCAGTAATTTTCTGCTGAAATACAGGGAACCGCCGTAAGGCGGTTTTTTTTCGTTTATATTCTGATTAATTATCTTTTAAATATAGCGTAATAATTAATAGCAATTACAACTGTCTCTGTATTTCTTATGGTGTATTCCGGAGGTAAGGAATGAATAAGATAAATACAGATTTATCAGAGAAATTAAAATTGCTGAAAATAAGTACATCAACGTTTGTTGATATTATGGATGGACTTAAAACCGGCAGTGTATTAAGCCATAAATTACAATCACAGAATCTGACAGATTATTACTTTGCCGGACAGGCTTACACCGTACAGTGGAAAATTGTCCGCAAGAGTAACAATATTCTTGAACCGTTTCCATCAACCTGGGAACAGGTAAAGGATTTTCTGGTGCCTGAATTACATACAGCAGAAAGCCTGGTGTATGTTGCCGGCAGCGGGGAGTGCATTTGTGACGCGGCATTAGCCGGCGGGATGAGCTGTACCTATTTTGAAAAGCTCGGTTTTGCCGGTGTGATAACCGGCGGCGCAGTCAGGGACGGACAGGATCTTAATGCATTATCCATGCCGGTTATTGCCACGAATTTAACGCCGACGGATACACAAGGTGCATATTATGTGTCTGAAACCGGGGGCAGTTGCCGGATAGAACAGACGACCATTCACACCGGTGACCTTATTGTGGCGGATATTAATGGTGTGGTGGTGATCCCTTACCGGGATATTGATGCTGTCATCAGTAAAGCGATTGAAATAACAGAGGTTGAAAATAACATGCTGGATAAAATACGGCGCGGGGAGCGGTTGCCGGATTTAATCAGTGTTACCGGAAGAATATAAACTGAGAAGGAAATGAAACGTGTTAACCATTCATACACTCGGCCCGAACGGAACGAACTGCGAAAAAGCAGCATATCACTGGTTGAGTGAAAATAATATTAAAGGCAATGTGAAATTATACCCGACATTAGAAACAGCGATTGAACATGTCAAAAAGGATAATGACGGCGTTCTGCTCGGCTGTATTGTATATCCTGATCTGCACAATATTGTTTTTCAGAATTTAACCTGGCTGGAATTAAAAGCCTGTTTTGTTCTGGACACACACAATATGTTATTTGCCTCGCGCCATACGGATTATAACAATATCCGCCATGTGGGGTCACATCCTGCTCCGCAGCATTTATTTGATGAACTGCCATTGCTGAATAAAAATGTGCGGAAGACCTTATTTACCTCTAACAGTGAATCCGGTGTGCAGTGTGCGCACGGTGCGGTGGATGGCTGCATTACCACACTCAGCACGGCACAAAAATATCATCTGCATATTCTGCATGATTTTGGCCCGGTACCGATGGGCTTTTCCATTCATGCCCCTAAATAATCTGTTAACACAGGAGTGTATTATGAGTTTAATTCCGGGAAATGAACTGCTTTCTTATGATATGGATTTAACCCGCAATGAAGGGGAAGAGAGTAAGGCGCAGGCTAAATTTATTCACGGCACTGCTTTTACCATGACGTTCTGGTCGTTTAAACCGGGTGCGGTGATCCCGCAGCACCAGCATGAACACGAAACCCTGACAACGGTGCTGTCCGGCTCTCTGCGCCTGACGGTGGACGGTAAAATATCCGCGAAGTTTCCGCGCGGCAAAGCCCGGTTGTCTGGCTGACCGACCCGATGCACGGTAATACCCGCAGTACTGCAGAGGGACTGAAAACCCGCGATTTCCCGGTCATTTGTGAGGAGATCAGGTTGTTTGTGCAGCTTCTCAGGGAAGCGGATCTGTATCCCGGCGGTCTGCATCTGGAAATGACGGGGCAGGCGGTGACGGAATGCACCGGCGGGCCGCAGGCACTGACTGATAAGGACATCGGGCAGTGTTATGAATCGCTCTGTGATCCGCGGCTGAACCGGGAGCAGTCAGTTGCCCTGGCGCGGGTGGCGGCAGGATACCGGCAGAGTGATAAACAGGAAGGATAAAAAAATCCCGGCGGGGAAACCCGGCCGGGATTATTGTCTGTCACTTTTCAGTCAGCAGAACTTATTTTTTCTTCGCTTCGTCCTGCGCTGCCTGAATAGCAGTCAGTGCGATGGTGTACGCGATATCATCAACTAACGCACCACGGGACAGGTCGTTAACCGGCTTGCGCATACCCTGCAGCATTGGTCCGATAGAGACCAGGTCTGCTGAACGCTGAACCGCTTTGTAAGTGGTGTTACCGGTGTTCAGGTCAGGGAAGATGAAGACGTTTGCTTTACCTGCAACCGGCGAGTTAGGTGCTTTGGTTTTCGCAACGTCAGCCATCACAGCGGCGTCGTACTGTAACGGACCGTCGATGCACAGGTCAGGACGTTTTTCCTGAGCAATGCGGGTCGCTTCGCGGACTTTCTCAACATCGTCACCCTGGCCGGAGGTCCCGGTAGAGTAAGAGATCATCGCAACGCGCGGGTCGATACCGAATGCTTTCACAGAGTCAGCAGACTGAATTGCGATTTCTGCCAGCTGTTCAGGGTTCGGATCCGGGTTGATTGCGCAGTCACCGTAGACCAGCACTTCTTCAGGCATCAGCATGAAGAACACGGAAGATACCAGTGAGCTGCCCGGTGCGGTTTTGATTAACTGTAACGGCGGACGAATGGTGTTCGCGGTAGTGTGAACCGCACCGGAAACCAGACCGTCAACTTTATCCTGCTCCAGCATCATTGTACCCAGTACAACGTTGTCCTGTAACTGCTCGCGGGCAACGACTTCGGTCATGCCTTTGTTTTTACGCAGTTCAACCAGACGCGGAACATACAGCTCGCGGATATCAGCCGGGTTAACCAGCTCGATACCGGTGCCCAGCGTCACGCCCTGTGCAGCAGCCACGCGGCGGATTTCTTCCGGATCGCCTAACAGTACGCAGGTCGCCAGACCACGTTCAGCACAGATAGCCGCTGCTTTGATAGTACGCGGCTCATCACCTTCAGGCAGTACAACGCGTTTTTTCGCTTTGCGTGCCAGTTCGGTTAACAGGTAACGGAATGCCGGTGGTGACAGACGGTTCGGACGCTCGGAATCCGCAACCAGAGAATCGATCCATTTGGTATCGATGTGGCTTGCCACGTAGTTCTGAACCAGTTCGATGCGCTCACGGTCATCAGCAGGGACTTCCAGGCTGAAGCTTTGCAGGTTCAGCGAGGTCTGCCAGGTGTTGGTGTTCACCGTGAAGATTGGCAGGCCGGTTTCGAACGCACGTTCGCACAGCTTGGCAATGCTGTCGTCGATTTCATAACCGCCGGTCAGCAGGATCGCACCGATTTCCACGCCGTTCATCGCTGCCAGGCAGGCAGAAACCAGCACGTCAGGACGGTCAGCTGAAGTGACCAGCAGAGAACCCGGACGGAAGTGCTCCAGCATATGCGGAATGCTGCGTGCACAGAACGTCACCGATTTCACGCGGCGGGTTTTGATGTCGCCTTCGTTGATGATTTTTGCACCGAGGTGGTTCGCCATGTCGATTGCACGGGTGGCAATCAGTTCGAAGTTCCACGGTACACTGCCGACAACCGGCAGAGGCAGGGATTTCAGATCATCCGCGCTCAGGTGAGCGATAGTCGCTTTGGATGAGTCATCAAAGATTTCAGACAGGTCAGGACGGGTACGGCCCTGCTCATCAACCGGTGCGTTAACTTTGTTAACGATCACGCCGGCGATGTTGGTGTTCTTGTGACCACCGAATTCATTGCGGATCAGTTCCAGACGCTCTTTGATTTCCGCTGCGGTGTCATTGCCCGGTGCTGTCACGAATACGATTTCCGCACCCAGAGTCTGGGCGATATCGTAGTTCAGGGACTGCGCATGCGGGTAGTTGCGGGTCGGTACCAGACCTTCGATCAGGATCACTTCCGCACCCTGAGTATGCTCGTGGTAACGGGCAACGATTTCTTCCATCAGAATATCTTTCTGATTGGTGGTCAGCATGGTTTCGACATAATCCATATCCAGCGGCTCTGCCATCTTCAGGGAAGAGTGAGCGCGTAAGATCTGGGTGGTCTGATCTTCAATACCTGCACGGCGCGGCTGTGCAACCGGTTTGAAGAAACTCAGGCTGACGCCTTTTTGTTCCATTGAGCGGACAACCCCGAGGCTGACGCTGCTTAAGCCGACACTGGTGCCGGTAGGAATGAGGATAATAGTACGGGACACATGAACCTCTTATTTTTTCACAATTCGGTGTTCAAAATAAATCCGCCGGCGGGGGCCGGCGGAGAGCAAAGATTATGCAGTCAGACGGGCTGCATCCTGTGCGATGACTAATTCTTCGTTAGTCGGGATCACCAGGGCAATGCTGCTGTCGTCAGTGGTGATTTTGCCTGCGTTACCGAAACGGGCAGCTAGGTTACGTTCGTGATCCAGTTTGAAGCCCAGCAGAGCCAGTTTTTCCAGAGTATGTTCACGAACCATTGCTGCGTTCTCACCGATACCGCCGGTGAAGATGATAGCATCCAGACGGCCTTCCATCAGTGTCGCGTAACCACCGACGTATTTCGCCAGACGGTGGCAGAATACATCCATTGCACGGGTCGCGTCAGCTTGTTTACCGTAGTTTTCTTCAACATAGCGGCAGTCGCTGGTGACTTCAGTCAGACCCTGCAGACCGGATTCTTTGGTCAGCATTTTGTTGATGTCTTCAACGCTCATGCCCATTGAATCATGCAGGTGGAAAATGATAGCCGGATCGATATCACCGGAACGGGTACCCATGACCAGACCTTCCAGCGGAGTCAGACCCATAGAGGTGTCCACACACTCGCCGTTAACGATAGCGGCAACAGAACCACCGTTGCCTAAGTGGCAGGTGATCACGTTCAGTTCTTCAACCGGTTTGTTCAGCATTTTAGCGGCTTCACGGCTGACGAAGTAGTGGCTTGTACCGTGGAAACCATAGCGGCGGATACCGTGGTCTTTGTACAGGCTGTACGGCAGGGCATACAGGTAAGCTTCTTCAGGCATGGTCTGATGGAAAGCGGTATCGAAAACACCGACGTTTTTATCAGCCAGGTGAGGGAAGGCTTTCAGTGCTTCTTCCACGCCTAACAGGTTAGCCGGGTTGTGCAGAGGAGCAAAGGCAGAGCACTCTTCCATTGCTTTGATAACTTCGTCAGTGACGATAACAGAGTGAGCAAATTTCTCACCGCCGTGAACCAGGCGGTGGCCGATGCAGCCGATCTGTGCGGACAGCTCAGGTTTTGCACCCATGATATCTTTCACGATGAAACGCAGTGCTTCGCTGTGAGCAGCGCCCGCGCCTAATTGTGCTTCGTGTTTAGCACCATCCATTTTCCACTTGATACGTGCTTCCGGCAGGTTAAAGCATTCTGCCAGACCCGTCAGATATTCATCACCAGTTGTAGGGTCAATGATCGCAAATTTCAGTGAAGAACTACCGCAGTTAAGTACCAGTACCAGCTTACTTGACATGGAATTACCTATAATCTTGTTGTGGATAAGTCTTATGTATTAAGACAGTGGTTAAAACGTAATCTAACTAAGCGTAGCGCAATATTTCAGCGCCGTTCATGATTAACATCATGCAATTTTTATATTGAACGATAAATCATCGCTGCAATCTGTTGTCTGAGGCGTGATGGCGTAAAAACACACATTTTGCCCTTGAAAAAGGCCGCACCAGACAAAATAATTAACTCAGGATTATTTCACCGTGATTAAACGGGCGTAGCATACCCGCAGATGACAGCAATTTCAAAATATACTTAATCCTACAAAAATATTTTGACTGAATGTAGCCATATTTTAATTATTATGTTTTTTATTGATTGAGGTCATAATGCCTGATAACACACCGGCAAAACCGGGTTTGTTCCGCGCACTGCGTCTCGGTAAACGTTACGCCGCCACCTGGCCGGCCGTGAAACAACTCGCCCCGGTTTTCCCGGAGAATCGTGTCATAAAATCGACACAGTTCGGTATCCGTTTTATGCCGCCGCTGTCGGTGTTTACCCTGACATGGCAGATAGCCCTCGGCGGGGCACTCGGTCCCGCAGTCGCCACCGCACTGTTTGCCTGCTCGCTGCCGCTGCAGGGGTTATGGTGGCTCGGACGGCGAGCCGCCACGCCTTTACCGGCCGGGCTGCTCAGCTGGTTTTATGAAATCCGCGCTAAGTTTGCCGAAGCCGGGATTGCGATTGCACCGGTTGAAGGCACACCGGATTATATGGCACTGGCGGAGTTACTGAAACGTGCTTTTAAGCAACTGGACAACTCTTTCCTGGATGACCTGTAAGTACCGCTGTTTTCCGCCCGTTTCTGCGGGCGGTATAAATCCTTCTTTTATTAATCGATTCAGCTTTTGTAACCCCCTGTTTTTCCTTTCCGTAAAATTACCGGTACGAAATTCCCCGCTGAGATCAAAAAAGGTGTGTATTTCACTATCTTATAGATTTGAGTAATGCGATGATTCTGACCATACCTCGGATTACTTTTTCAGGAGATACACCATGGAAATGACCAACGCACAACGCCTTATCCTCTCTAACCAGTATAAAATGATGGCTATGCTGGATCCGGATAATGCCGAGCGCTACCGCCGCCAGCAAACCATTATTGAGCGCGGCTTCGGGCTGCAGATGCGCGAACTGGATCGCGATTTCGGCGAGCTGCCGGAAGAAATCTGCCGCCGTGTGATTGATATGATGGAAATGTACCACGCACTGCGTATCTCCTTCGATAATCTGAAAGAAGCAAAAGATATCGACGCGCGCCGTATCCACTTCTTAGGTTTTGATGCGGCGACCGAAGCACGTTATTTAAGTTATGTGCGTTTTCTGGTAAACACAGAAGGGCGTTATACTCACTTTGACAGCGGCAGCCACGGCTTTAACTCCCAGACGCCGATGTGGGATAAATATGTCCGTATGCTGGGTGCATGGCATAACTGCCCGCGCCAGTATCACCTGAGTGAAGTGGAAATTAATCAGATCCTTAACGCATAATATTCCGGTATCCGCAACGGCGAGGCACGCATGACACTGACTGCAAAAGGTTTTTTGTTTGATCTGGACGGCACACTGGCTGATTCTCTGCATGTGGTGGAGCGTGCCTGGCTGGCGTTTGCCCGCCGTATCGGGGCGGATGAGGATGAAGTAAAACATTTTATTCACGGCAAACCGGCGGTTGAGTCCATCCGCCATTTTCTGCCGGATGCGGATGAAACTGAAATCGCCGCGCAGCTGGCGTGGGTGACAGAGCAGGAAATCAGGGAGAGTGACCAGGTCACCGATCTGCCCGGTGCGCAGGCACTGCTGGCGCGTCTGGTTTCTCTTGAAATTCCGTGGGCGATAGTCACCTCCGGTTCTGTGGCGATAGCCCGTCCGCGTCACCGTGCGGCAAATCTGCCGGAGCCGGATGCCTGGGTGACGGCGGATACTATCACCCGCGGTAAACCCGACCCGCAGCCTTATCTGCTGGGTGCGGAAAAGCTGGGGCTGGCTCCCCGCGACTGTTTTGTGTTTGAGGATGCCACCGCCGGTCTGCTTTCCGGGCTGGATGCCGGTTGTCAGGTGATTGCCGTGCATGTTCCTGCCGGAACACCGCGCACGGATGAACTGGCCATGCGGGTGGATTCACTGACAGACATTGAGGTTGAGAAAGCGGCGGACGGTACGGTAACACTGACCCGCCGTCCCGGCTGACAGCCGGAACACCGCTGCACAGCACCGGTCAGACAATGAGGGAAAACGGGCTGTGCGTTAACAAAAACGATGAGACAGGATGTTCACTGTCCGGGCATTGACGAAAGAGGACGTTGGTGAATACGGAACTCGTGTGGGTGCTGACCCTGCTGTTTATCGCCATTGTTTTATTTACCACCAACAAAGTCCGGATGGATGTTGTGGCGTTGCTGGTGATAACCGCCTTTGTACTGAGCGGCACGCTGACCGTTAATGAAGCCGTTGCCGGGTTCAGTGATCCCAATATTCTGCTGATTGCCGCCCTGTTTGTGATCGGGGAAGGGCTGGTACGTACCGGGGTTGCCTATCAGATGGGGGACTGGCTGGTGCGGGTGGCCGGTTCCGGCGAAACCCGTCTGCTGGTCTTCCTGATGGTCAGTGTTGCCGGGCTCGGCGCGTTTATGAGCTCGACCGGCGTGGTGGCCATTTTTATCCCTGTCGTGCTCAGTGTCTCCGCACGTATGAAAATCTCCCCTTCGCGGCTGATGATGCCGCTCGGCTTCGCCGGGCTTATCAGCGGCATGATGACGCTGGTGGCGACACCGCCGAACATGGTGGTGAACAGTGTCCTGGAAATGGAAGGCATCAAAGGCTTTCATTTCTTCTCGGTTACCCCAATCGGATTATTGATCCTGCTGGCCGGTGTCGGCTATATGCTGATTGCCCGCCACTGGCTGGGCAGCAAACAGCCGGAGAAAGCAGGGGATAATGTACAGCGTACCTTTCGTGATCTTATCCGCGACTACAAGCTGAGCGGCCGTGCGCGGCGTCTCGCTGTCCGTAACGGCTCACCGCTGATCGGCAAAACGCTGGATGAACTGCATCTGCGCACCCGTTATGGTGCCAATGTGGTGGGGATTGAGCGCTGGCGGCGTTTCCGGCGGGTAATGGTCGGTGCGACCGGCGGTATGGAACTGCGTGACCGCGATGTGCTGCTGATCGATATGTCTGCCAGCGATATGGATTTACGCGAGTTTTGTGCCGAGCAGATGCTGGAACCGATGATCCTGCGCGGCGAATATTTCTCTGAACACTCCCGCAACGTGGGAATGGCGGAAGTCTCCCTGAACCCGGAAAGTGAGCTTATCGGCAAAAGTCTGCGGGATATCGGTTTCCGTACCCGCTACGGGCTGAATGTGCTGGGTCTGCGCCGGGGCGGGGCCGCGCTTGACGGTAATATTGTCGATGAACCGCTGCAACTCGGGGATATTCTGCTGGTGGTCGGGGACTGGAAAATTATCCGCGTGCTGGCGACCAAACGGCGTCACTTTATTGTGCTGAATCTGGCGGCGGAAGCGGAAGCCGTGGTGCCGGCGGCCTCCCAGGCACCGCATGCGCTGTTTTGTCTGGCGCTGATGGTGGCGATGATGGTCACCAACGAAATCCCGAATTTTATCGCGGCACTGATTGCCTGCCTGCTGATGGGGAAATTCCGCTGCATCGATATGGAAAGTGCTTACCGGTCGATCCACTGGCCGAGCATCATTCTGATTGTCGGGATGATGCCGTTTGCCCTGGCGTTACAGAAAACCGGCGGGATCACGCTGATTGTCAGCGGGCTGATGGATGTCGCCGGTGATCTGGGCCCGCATGTGATGCTGACCGCCCTGTTTGTGCTGTGTGCGACTATCGGGCTGTTTATCTCGAATACCGCGACAGCGGTGCTGATGGCACCGATTGCCATCCAGGCGGCACATGAAATGCAGGTTTCGCCGCTGCCGTTTGCGATGGTGGTGGGCGTGGCGGCATCGGCGGCCTTTATGACGCCGGTGTCATCACCGGTCAATACGCTGGTGCTCGGGCCGGGAAATTACACCTTCGGGGATTTCGTCAAAATCGGCGTGCCGTTTACGCTGGTGGTGATGGCAATCAGTATCGCGGTGATCCCGCTACTCTTTCCGTTCTGATGTTACTGGTATGGCAGATGATAGTAAATATTCCGATCACTAAATTTTGTACTATTTGATAAATGAATTGTATTTTTTGGTGATATCTAATTTTTAGTGTTTGTTTGAAGTAAACTTTTATTACTATAGATGTACCTTAATAAAGGTAATATCACAGAGGTAATATTCTAAATAAAAAATATGAAATGGCACTTACTAAGTAATAACTTAATTCATGCCAGAAAAAGGATATGGTTGAGATGTGATTAGTTATATCATTGTCTTTTAGACTTTATCTGAGAAAACGATATCAGTGTTTGGCAAAATGCAACAACATCACCCATTGATCTCAGTGAGTGTAATGCCGGACCCCAGTTTTCAGGTTCACCTTCATAATGATGAACTTGTAGCCATTTTCCCTCTTGTGCAGATGGATGTGTTGAATGCCTTATTTGAAAGGCAATACCATGCTTTTCTCTCTTGAAATATACATCGAAAACTGTATCTTCAGCATTTCCTGAGACTGTATACTCGTATTCTTCACCTATTGTTCGGATTAGTTTTTTTGCTAAGCTACGGTTCATTTATATAATACCATGTGTGTGAATATGTCAGTTAATTGTCCGGTAATTTTTTGAGTGATATCAGAGGGTAATGTTAGATAGGTAAACATCACTTTCCTGAACCTCAAAAATTACATACAATGATATTAACACAAAAACACATGGTTATTATATTATTTATATGGTAATGCATCACCAGTGTTATTACATCATTCATAGCGTAAGGCACAAAAGGAATTATTGAATAATATATTGATATTATCACTATTTTATCGCAGCAGGGATATGGATGTTTGAACATGGATACCCTCTGGAGATGGAAAAGCAAAATTTATTAGCAATAATCCAAAGTTTACTTGTAACTAGTGTAAGTCATATAGCTATAATGGTACGTCGTCTATTGGAGCAAAATGATAATTTGCGGAGGTACGGGAATGACAAAGTTTGAAAAATACAGGGTGAAGCAGGATTGAGCGCGTCTGATAATCCCCTCTGTACCACGGACGGTGCAACTGTTTCTCCTGACGAATCAGCTTTCTGAATAATTCTGTTTCATGCATAAACAGGTATCCCGTTCGTTACTGACTGATTTCATCCAGTGACAGACTGAATCCGGGAATAAAGACGTCGCGGAAATAGTCCATTTCCGGGCTGCGGCGTTCTTCGAGGGTTTTTTCCAGCCGCGCTTTTGCCAGATGGAACTCGGTATTACCCGCCCCAATTTCTTCCAGACACTTGAGATAGGCACACAGGGCATCGGCCTGTTTGACGATTGCCGCGTCTTCCGGCGAATGGGCGTCTTCATCAATCAGCGGAGCAAAATCCGCCTGTAACTCTTCAGGGATCATGGCAATCAGTTTCTTTTGCGCCATGCGTTCGATTTTTTTGTACTCATGGGCTATCTGCGGATTGTAATACTTGATAGGTGTCGGCAGGTCACCGGTGATCACTTCACTGGCGTCATGGTACATCGCCAGCAGGGCAATTTTTTCCGGATTGAGTGTGCCGCCGAATTTGCGGTTTTTAATCACCGCCAGCGCATGCGCCACAAACGCCACCTGAAGGCTGTGTTCAGAGACGTTTTCCTGAATCACATTGCGCATCAGCGGCCAGCGGGTGATCAGTTTCAGACGGGAAAGGTGGGCAAAAAAGTAACTCATAGACAACATTCCTGACAGCAATTTGTTGATAATAAGGGGCTTGTCGCAACAAGCTCCTTTGACATAGGTTTCACCGGGCTGCCGGGAGGAAACAACCCGAATGATGGACAGGCCCGGATCCTCAAAAATGCTCTGCAAAAAAAGCAACCGCGCCTTTTTTGTCAGCACAATCCAGACCGCCTTCAGCCGTAATTTTAGCAGCATAGTAAGCTGCAAAACGACCACAATCATTCCCGTTTAACAGAGATTGATCCCCGCGATGCTCGACAGTGACAGAAAAATCATCCCCGATTAAATTTTCCTTCCGCAAGATCGCTGTTAAACGTCCCGCGCCGCCATAGAACATATCAACAAAGCCACCTTTAGGATCATGAAGAACTGCGCTTTGTATAATGCCATTATCGATGTCTGCTTCTAATAAGGTAAAATGTCCGCGCGGGCCAAATGGACCATAAGTATTGCTCTGAGCGACAGGAATCAGCGCCTTTGCCGGACCTTGCTGATACGCGTCAGCTAACGCTGTAAATGTCTGGAGAAGCGATCGGCCCCCCGCCATATGTGCGGCGACAGAATCAGACTCCGGCAGGTCATGTGTAGTGGCACAAACGATATAGGCAATCCCGGCAGATTCTTTTACTCTGAAGACAGTCTGTTCTACTCCCCACGCATTGGCGTCTCTGTTTTGCCGCCACCCCTTATCTTCTGAAAAAATGCTATCCAGGCTCTGATTTAATTGACCCGGAGACAGCTTTTCACCAAAAATACCCAGGAGCCTGTTGATGAATGAATGCAGCCATGAACAAAAACCTGCGCTTTCCGGGGCGCTGATGATGTCAGCAAACTGCTCATGATCCTGTGGCTGGAGAGGTCTGTTTCACTATAAGAGATCTCTGTAAAATAACACAGTGCTGACATCTCTGCTGCTGATGGAATCCGCATAATAAACTCCGCTGATAGCACTCCCGGAACCGTATATCTGATCGGTATTGCCGGAATACATAAAACAACCAGTCCGCAGGAGGGTCTCCCGGAACCAGCATGAAGTGATTGATGCTATTATCTGTCCCTGACCTTTAATTTTGCAATAAGGCTATCGGCTGATTCATCATTTGCAACAACCCCATAATAAGAGCGGATATTCTGTGGTGTTCCGGGGGGATGTAAATGAAAACGGCTTCCCGGGGGAAGCCGCTGACAGCAGTAACGATTACTGGCGGTAATGGGAGAGGAAGCGCCCGAAGCGGTTAATCGCCATCTCCAGCTCGTCCTCACGCGGCAGTGTCACGATACGGAAGTGGTTCGGTTCCGGCCAGTTAAAGGCAGTCCCCTGTACCAGCAGTACTTTTTCCTGTAACAGCAGGTCGAGGATCATTTTCTGGTCATCGTGAATATTGAAGCGTTTGGCATCAAATTTCGGGAACATATAGAGTGCGCCCATCGGTTTGACACAGGAGCAGCCCGGTATCTGGTTAATCAGTTCCCAGGCTTTGTTGCGCTGTTCATACAGGCGACCGCCGGGATGAATAAACTCATTAATGCTCTGATATCCGCCGATAGCGGTCTGGATAGCATGCTGCATCGGCACGTTGGCACACAGACGCATGGACGCGAGCATTTCCAGCCCTTCAATATAGCCTTTGGCATGTTTCTTCGGCCCGTTCAGAACCATCCAGCCCTGACGGAAACCGGCGATACGGTAGGTCTTTGACAGGCCGTTGAAGGTCACGGTCAGCAGATCCGGTGCCATCGCGGCGATAGAGTGGTGGACAGCATCGTCGTACAGAATTTTGTCGTAGATTTCGTCAGCAAAAATGATCAGGTCATTCTGACGGGCGAGTTCGACAATTTCCTGTAACAGATCTTTACTGTAAACAGCGCCTGTCGGGTTGTTCGGGTTAATCACCACGATACCGCGGGTACGCGGGGTGATTTTCTTTTTGATGTCTTCAATATCCGGCATCCAGCCCTGTTCTTCGTCACACATATAGTGGACGGCAGTACCGCCGGAGAGGGAGACCGCACCGGTCCATAACGGGTAATCCGGTGCCGGTACCAGCATTTCATCCCCGTTATTCAGCAGCGCCTGCATGGACTGCACAATCAGTTCAGACACCCCGTTACCGATATAGACATCTTCCACCGTCATATCGCGCATGCCGCGTTCCTGATAGAACTGGACAATGGCTTTACGGGCAGAATAGAGGCCTTTTGAATCGCTGTAACCCTGGGAGCTTGGTAAATTACGGATAACATCAACCAGAATTTCGTCCGGGGCATCAAAACCAAACGGCGCCGGGTTACCGATATTCAGCTTGAGAACTTTCTGGCCTTCCTCTTCGAGACGTTTAGCCTCTTTGAGTACCGGCCCGCGAATGTCATAACAGACATTATCGAGTTTGCCGGATTTCTTTATTATATTCATCTGTTCAGGACCTTAGCGCGTTAATCTTATACTTTATCAGGTAAAACCCGTTATAACCCACTCTACTCTTACCGTCCGGGGTTTTGAAGACAGTAAACGTCTTTTGGTTAAAAACAACAGGATTTGTTTTAGAAAGGATCAGGAGTACCGGTTTATTATGGATATGCCGGATTATCATGCTTAATGTTGTGTTTAATCCGGAACTTATGACTGACAAGGGGGAGGTGTGCTGAATTTTGTAAAGTTATCTATCGGAAGATCATAATTGGTAAAGTAATACCGTGTTTTTACTAAATAGCAAGCAGTTGTTGAAATTGTATAATCTTTTCTTATATATTAAACCCTGAAGTTGGTAATTATTAGTAGTATAACTAATAAAAATTTACGGCATAATGTGATTTTCAGAGTATTTAACCTTAAAGTTGCAAAATAATCAGGTTTATCTTGCAGCAGGACGTATTCACAGCATGCATTTTCGTTATTTTACAATCTGTATTATTTCGTCATATCCGGAAAACAGTGCGGCAAGATACGTAAAATTTGTGTGTTTGTATAGCAGGCCTGCTGTTTTAGTATGCAGCATTACATAATGGAGTTACTCACTGTTACGTATTTTTGTTAGTGTTAGTTATGTTTTACTCTACCCTGTTGTATAGGGTAATGTCTTCGTTGGCGATGCCATTTTTCACGCCAATAAACACCAGGTAGTTATTAAAAATCAAAATTAGTGAAGAAAAAACAATGATAAATTCAAATCGTCCAGTGCTAAATCTGGATCTCGATCTGCTGCGGACGTTTGTGGCAGTCGCGGATCTGAATACCTTCGCGGCGGCAGCTGCGGCAGTATGCCGTACTCAGTCTGCCGTCAGTCAGCAAATGCAGCGTCTCGAGCAACTTGTCGGGCGCGAACTGTTTGCGCGTCATGGCCGTAACAAATTACTGACCGACCATGGGTTACAACTGTTAGGTTACGCCCGTCAGATCCTGCGGGCAAATGATGATGCTACCGCATCACTGGCTTATAACGATGCAGAAGGGGAGTTACGTATCGGTGCATCCGATGATTCCGTGGACTCACTGCTGCCTTTCTTACTCAACCGTATTGCGTCGGTATACCCGCGTATGGCCGTTGATGTCCGCATCAAACGCAGCCAGTACATTGAAGGTATGCTGGATAACCATGAAATTGACCTGGCACTGACCACCGCGCGTATTGCCCATCACCCGCGTACCGCTCTGCGTACCGCACCGGTGCTGTGGCATTGTGCGCCGGATTTCCAGTTACAGCCGAATGAGCCGATTCCGCTGGTGGTGATGGACGAAACCAACCCGTTCCGCCATCTGGCGGCGGAAACCCTGGATGAGGCAGGTGTTCCGTGGCGGATTGCCTATGAGGCCGCATCACTCTCTGCTGTCCGTGCGGCGGTGAATGCCGAGGTCGGGATCACCGCCCGTCCGCTGGAAATGCAGAATGCTGACCTGCGCATTCTGAGTGTCAGTGAAGGGGTGCCGCGTCTGCCGGAAATTCAGTACTGGTTATACCGTAACATTGACGAGCAGAGCGAGTCAGTGCTGACGGTCTACCAGGCGATTGAAAACAAAAAGACGCCGTATACTGTAACACCGGCGGATGATGACAAAGCCGCAGAGTAAGCAGTTATACTCTGATACAGAACCGACATACTTTGTGACAATCAGGCACACAGCCGGGGGATAAATTCCCCCGGCTTTTTTGTATCCTCTCCGCCGGTACGGAAATATCATATAAATGTTAACAGCATCACGCCGTGTTCCGGTTTTTGATGTCATTTTAAGCGTCATATCGCAGTTTTGTTTACTTGTTTGTTACAATGTTAACAAAACACATGTTCTGTGATTGCCAAAATTAACCGTGCTCATTACATTGCAATAAAACTTTGTTAAAAACCTGACTGATTTTCTCAGGTTTTAAGAAATGATGATGAATTAATCATTTGTTAAATAATTTTCAGCCAAACTGTGACTGAGATCAAAAATATTGCCCCTATTTACCGATGGAAAGACAGGTTTTTCCTGAGATAATGGGTTAGTAAAAGCGATCTATCCGTTAATATAATAAAGTTAATTTTCAATTTAGTTACTTACTGACTCGTTTTAGCGATAAAGTCGCATAACGGGTTAATCTTAAGTTGACGGTTTGTAACAAAATTGGGAAGAGCGGGGAACAATCCGGGTTACCGGCTTTCTCATCACGATAAGTGTTGTATCCGCCACTGAGTTGTTCCTCTCGTGTGTCGCTGTGGTGCTGTATGCAGGTACGGCAGGCAACACCACCTTTAATGAGTAAGCAATGAGTATGTCAACAGCCACTGAAGTTCTGGCCCATAACTGGGCATTTGCCATCTACCTTTTAGGTGCTCTCGGGTTATGTGCATTTATGTTGCTGGGCGCCCGTTATCTCGGGGGCCGTGCAAAAGCACGCGCCAAACATCTCCCTTACGAATCAGGTATTGACTCGGTCGGCAGCGCACGCCTGCGGATGTCTGCAAAGTTCTACCTGGTCGCCATGTTTTTCGTGATTTTCGATGTTGAAGCCTTATACCTTTTCGCCTGGTCTGTTTCGGTCAGAGAATCGGGCTGGATAGGGTTCACCGAAGCCGCGATCTTTATTCTGGTGTTATTGGCAGGGCTTTTCTATCTGGCACGTATCGGCGCGCTGGACTGGACGCCTGCACGTTCACGCCGCGAGGTGAAACACCCGAGCGTTGTGAACAAAATCAATAACAATCAACCGTAGTCAATAGTGAGGCACAAGATGGATTATACGCTCACCCGCATCGATCCAAACGGTGAGAATGACCGTTATCCCCTGCAAAAACAAGAGGTTGTCAGTGACCCGCTTGAGCAACACGTTCACCGCAGCGTGTATATGGGGAAACTCGAACATGCATTACACGATATGGTTAACTGGGGCCGTAAAAACTCCCTGTGGCCGTATAACTTCGGTCTTTCCTGCTGTTATGTAGAGATGGTGACCTCCTTTACGGCGGTGCACGACGTTGCCCGTTTTGGTGCGGAAGTGCTGCGTGCCTCCCCGCGTCAGGCGGATTTTATGGTTGTGGCCGGAACCTGCTTTACCAAAATGGCCCCGGTAATTCAGCGCCTGTATGACCAGATGCTGGAACCGAAATGGGTTATCTCTATGGGCTCCTGTGCCAACTCCGGCGGTATGTATGACATTTACTCTGTCGTGCAGGGTGTGGATAAATTTATTCCGGTGGATGTGTATATTCCGGGCTGCCCGCCGCGTCCTGAAGCCTATATGCAGGCATTAATGCTGTTACAGGAATCTATCGGAAAAGAGCGCCGCCCGCTGTCCTGGGTAGTCGGTGATCAGGGCGTTTACCGCGCCAATATGCAGTCAGAAAAAGAACGAAAACGCGGTGAACGGATTGCGGTGACCAACCTGCGCTCTCCGGACGAAATTTAAGGCTTTCGGGCCACCGGGCGCAATATTTGCAATGTGTTGCGTCCATTGAACCCTGAACAACTGTTGTGGTGAAGAATGATGACAGAAAGTAATACGCAGACCGCACAGCGTCCCGCGTGGCAGACTCATGATTACCTGGATGATCCGGTCATTGAGGAACTGCGCCGTAAGTTCGGTCCTGACGCATTTACGGTTCAGCCGACACGCACCGGGATGCCGGTCGTCTGGGTGAAGCGTGAGCAGCTTCTGGAAGTGCTGTTTTATCTTAAATCGCTGCCGAAACCGTATGTGATGCTGTTTGACCTGCACGGGACGGATGAGCGTCAGCGCACCCACCGCGAAGGTCTGCCGGCGGCGGACTATTCCGTGTTTTATCACCTGATTTCCATTGAGCGTAACCGCGATATCATGCTCAAAGTGGCGCTGAATGAAAACGACCTGCATGTACCGACGGTGATTTCCGCATTCCCGAATGCGAACTGGTATGAGCGTGAAACCTGGGAAATGTTCGGTATCATTATCGACGGACACCCGAATCTGCGCCGTATTATGATGCCGCCGACCTGGGAAGGGCATCCGCTGCGTAAAGATTACCCGGCGCGGGCAACGGAATTTGATCCGTTTGTTCTGACCAAACAGAAAGAAGATCTGGAAATGGAGGCGCTGACCTTCAAACCGGAAGAGTGGGGCATGAAGCGCGGCAACGAGAACGAGGACTTTATGTTCCTGAACCTCGGCCCGAACCACCCGTCTTCTCACGGTGCGTTCCGTATCATCCTTCAGCTCGACGGTGAAGAGATTGTCGATTGTGTGCCGGATATCGGCTACCACCACCGTGGTGCGGAAAAAATGGGTGAGCGCCAGTCCTGGCACAGCTACATTCCGTACACCGACCGTATCGAATACCTTGGCGGCTGCGTTAACGAAATGCCGTATGTGCTGGCGGTGGAAAAACTGGCGGGCATCGAAGTTCCGGCGCGTGTGGATGTGATCCGCGTGATGCTGTCAGAACTGTTCCGCATTAACAGTCACCTGCTGTATATCAGTACCTTTATTCAGGATACCGGGGCGATGACGCCGGTCTTCTTTGCCTTTACCGATCGCCAGAAAATTTATGATGTGGTGGAAGCCATTACCGGTTTCCGTATGCATCCGGCCTGGTTCCGTATCGGTGGTGTGGCGCACGATCTGCCGAAAGGCTGGGATCGCCTGCTGCGTGATTTTCTCGACTGGATGCCGAAACGTCTGGAATCCTATGTCACTGCCGCACTGAAAAACTCCATTCTCAAAGGCCGTTCTGTCGGCGTAGCTGCTTACAACGCGAAAGAAGCCCTCGACTGGGGTGTGACCGGTGCCGGTCTGCGTGCCACCGGGATTGATTTCGACGTGCGTAAATGGCGTCCGTATTCCGGTTATGAGAATTTCGATTTTGAAGTGCCTGTTGCCGCCAACGGCGACTGCTATGACCGCGTGATGCTGAAAGTGGAAGAAGTGCGCCAGAGTCTGCGCATTTTGGAACAGTGCCTGAAAAACATGCCGGAAGGGCCGTTTAAAGCAGATCACCCGCTGACCACGCCGCCGCCGAAAGAGCGCACGTTACAGCACATTGAAACCATGATTAACCACTTCCTCCAGGTGTCATGGGGTCCGGTGATGCCGGCTCAGGAATCGTTCCAGATGATTGAGGCCACGAAAGGGATTAACAGTTACTACCTGACCAGTGACGGCAGCACCATGAGTTACCGTACCCGAATCCGTACACCAAGTTATGCCCATCTGCAGCAGATCCCGTCGGTGATCAGCGGCAGCCTGGTCTCTGACCTGATTGTGTACCTCGGAAGTATCGATTTCGTTATGTCGGATGTGGATCGCTGATTATGCAAGAACTGAACCCTGAAGCAAAAAAAGCACTGCAAGGCGCAGTGAATGCGGCGCAGCCAGCCGGAAAACAACCTGATTTTGTGCTGAGTGACGAAGAGCGCGCCGAAATCGAAGCGGAAAAACACCATTACGAAGATCCGCGTGCCGCCTCCATCGAAGCGCTGAAAATTGTGCAGAAGCACCGTGGCTGGGTGGAAGACGGCGCGATTTACGCCATCAGCGATGTGCTGGGCATCCCGGCGAGTGACGTGGAAGGTGTGGCGACATTCTACAGCCAGATTTACCGCCAGCCGGTCGGCCGCCATGTGATCCGTTACTGTGACAGCGTGGTGTGCCACATCACCGGTTACCAGGGGATCAAGGCGGCACTCGAGCGCAAACTGAATATTCAGCCGGGACAGACAACCGCCGACGGCCGCTTTACGCTGCTGCCGACCTGCTGCCTCGGGAACTGTGACAAAGGGCCGACCATGATGGTTGATGAAGATACCCACAGTCACGTGACGCCTGAAGCCATTGAAACGTTACTGGAGCAGTATCCATGACAGTGAAAACGGTTTGCCGTACTGCGGAAACCCATCCTCTCACCTGGCGGTTGCGCGATGACCATCAGCCGGTGTGGCTGGATGAATACCGCAGCAAAAACGGTTATGCGGGGGCGGAACGCGCCCTGAAAGGCATGGCACCGGATGAGATCACCAGTCTTGTCAAAGATGCGGGTCTGAAGGGCCGCGGCGGTGCGGGGTTCTCCACGGGTCTGAAGTGGAGCCTGATGCCGAAAGACGAGAGCATGAATATCCGTTACCTGCTGTGTAACGCCGATGAAATGGAACCGGGCACCTACAAAGACCGGCTCCTGATGGAACAACTGCCGCACCTGCTGGTGGAAGGGATGCTGATCAGCGCCTTCGCCCTGAAAGCATACCGGGGCTATATCTTCCTGCGCGGCGAGTACATCGAGGCAGCGAAACACCTGCGTCATGCCATTGAAGAAGCGAAAGCCGCCGGTCTGCTGGGGAAAAATATCCTCGGCAGCGGGTTTGATTTCGAGCTGTTTGTGCACACCGGTGCCGGGCGTTATATCTGCGGGGAAGAAACCGCGCTGATTAACTCCCTGGAAGGCCGCCGCGCTAATCCGCGCTCCAAACCGCCGTTCCCGGCCAGTTCCGGTGTATGGGGAAAACCGACCTGTGTCAACAACGTCGAAACCCTGTGTAACGTACCGGCGATTCTGGCACACGGCAAAGAGTGGTACATCGGTCTGAGTGAAGGCAAAAGTACCGATGCCGGGACCAAACTGATGGGCTTTTCCGGCCGCGTGAAAAATCCGGGGGTCTGGGAACTGCCGTTCGGCACCACCGCCCGTGAAATCCTCGAAGATTACGCCGGGGGCATGCGCGACGGACTGACCTTAAAAGCCTGGCAGCCGGGCGGTGCGGGAACCGATTTCCTGACACAGGATCACCTTGATTTACCGATGGATTTTGAGCATATCGGCAAAGCGGGCAGCCGTCTGGGAACGGCGCTGGCAATGGCGGTGGATAATGAAATCAACATGGTATCACTGACCCGTAACCTCGAAGAATTTTTTGCCCGCGAATCCTGCGGCTGGTGTACACCGTGCCGTGACGGACTGCCGTGGAGCGTGAAAATTTTGCGCGCAATAGAAAAAGGGGAAGGCCAGCCGGGAGACATTGAGACATTAGAGCAATTATGTCGTTTCCTGGGACCGGGTAAAACCTTCTGCGCACACGCGCCGGGCGCGGTAGAGCCGTTACAGAGTGCGATCAAATATTTCCGTGATGAATTTGAAGCGGGGATCGTACAGCCGGTTTACGGCAACGTGCAGACCATTGCCGGGATCCAGCCGAACCTGCTGAAGCAGCGCTGGTGATCCCTTACGGATTTTCGTTTAACGCCTGCATAGCAGGCCTTTTGGAAGCATGCTGACTATGGCTACAATACATGTAGACGGCAAAGAATATGAAGTCGACGGCGCGGATAACCTGCTGCATGCCTGTCTTTCGCTCGGACTTGATATTCCGTATTTTTGCTGGCATCCGGCGCTGGGAAGCGTCGGCGCTTGCCGCCAGTGTGCGGTAAAGCAATATCAGAATGCCGATGACACCCGTGGTCGTCTGGTAATGTCATGTATGACACCGGCACAGGACGGCACCTTTATCTCAATTGATGATGAAGAAGCCAAACAGTTCCGGGAAAGTGTGGTGGAGTGGCTGATGACCAACCACCCGCACGATTGTCCTGTCTGTGAAGAGGGCGGTAACTGCCATCTTCAGGATATGACCGTCATGACCGGGCATTCCGTGCGCAAATACCGCTTCACAAAACGTACCCATCAGAATCAGGAGCTGGGGCCGTTTGTTGCACATGAAATGAACCGCTGTATCGCCTGTTACCGTTGTGTCCGTTACTACAAAGATTATGCGGACGGTACAGATTTCGGGGTTTACGGCGCACACGACAACGTGTACTTCGGGCGTCCGGAAAGCGGCACGCTGGAAAGTGAATTCTCCGGTAACCTGGTCGAAATTTGTCCGACCGGGGTCTTTACCGATAAAACTCACTCTGAACGTTATAACCGCAAATGGGATATGCAGTTTGCACCGGGCATCTGCCAGCAGTGCAGCGTAGGCTGTAACATCAGCCCGGGCGAGCGTTACGGCGAACTGCGCCGTATCGAAAACCGTTATAACGGCACCATCAACCATTACTTCCTGTGTGACAAAGGCCGCTTCGGTTACGGTTATGTCAACCGTGATGACCGTCCGCGTCAGCCGCAGCAGCGCCGTGGTGATGACTGGATCACCATCAATGCAGAGCAGGCGGAACGTGCGGCGGCAGATATGCTGTATCACGCGAAACGTACCATCGGTATCGGTTCGCCGCGTGCCAGTGTGGAAAGCAACTTTGCACTGCGTGAACTGGTCGGGGCGGAAAACTTCTTCAGCGGCCTGTCCGCCGGTGAACAGCACCGCCTGGAAATGATGCTGGAAATCTTACAGCAGGGCGGAATCTATACGCCGTCACTGCGTGAGATGGAAAACTATGATGCGGTGCTGGTGCTGGGTGAAGATCTGACCCAAACCGCTGCCCGAGTGGCACTCTCTGTCCGTCAGGCTGTGAAGGGCAAAGCCCGCGAAATGGCCGCTGCACAGAAAGTGGCGGACTGGCAGATTGCCGCTATCCAGAATATCGGCCAGCGTGCGAAATACCCGCTGTTTGTCACGGCGGTGGATACCACCCGTCTGGCAGATGTGGCGGCACTGCATTACAACGCCCCGGTGGATGATCAGGCGCGTCTGGGCTTTGCCGTTGCCAATATCATTGATAACACGGCCCCGGCGGTGACGGATTTACCGGCTGATGTGAAAGCGCAGGCAGAAATGATTGCACAGGCACTCAGTGGTGCGAAAAAACCGCTGATTATCAGCGGCAGCAACCCGGGCAGTGACGCACTGATTCAGGCGGCGGCAAATGTGGCCTGGGCACTGAAAGATAAAGGCATTGACGCCGGGCTGACTTTTGTCGGCGCGGAAGCCAACAGCTTTGGTGTCGCCATGACAGAAGCTCAGCCGCTGGATAAAGCACTGGCTCTGCTGGCAGACGGCAGCGCGGATACTGTGGTGGTGATGGAAAATGACCTTTACCGCCATGCGGATAAAGCCGCTGTTGACTGTGCGCTGGATGCCGCCGCAAATGTGATTGTGCTGGATCATCAGCGCACTGACATCATGGATAAAGCGTCACTTATCCTCTCCGCCAGCAGTTTTGCGGAAAGTGACGGCACACTCATCAACCACGAAGGCCGCGCACAGCGCTTCTTCCAGGTGTATGAGCCATCCTTCTACGATAAATCCATCATTATGCATGAAAGCTGGCGCTGGCTGACGGCGCTGTACAATGACCTGAATGAAAACACCCGTGACTGGTCACAGCTGGATCATGTGATTGATGCCTGCATTGAGCAGATGCCGCACCTGGCCGGTATCAAAGATGCCGCACCGGATGCCGCATTCCGTATCCGCGGACAGAAACTGGCCCGTGAGCCGCACCGCTACAGCGGGCGTACCGCGATGCTGGCGAATATCAGTGTTCATGAGCAGCGTCAGCCGCAGGACAAAGACACGGCGTTTGCCTTCTCGATGGAAGGGAACAACAGCCCAGCAGCACCGCGCCAGCAAATTCCGTTTGCCTGGGCGCCGGGCTGGAACTCACCGCAGGCATGGAACAAATTCCAGGCGGAAGTGGGTGGTCATCTGCGTTTCGGTGATCCGGGTGTGCGTCTGTTCAGCGAAAAAGACGGCGGTATGGATTATTTCAGCGCCATCCCGGCGGCATTTGCGCCGCAGCAGAATGTCTGGACGGTTGCGCCGTATTATCACCTGTTCGGCAGTGAGGAGTTATCACAGCGGGCGCCGGTGATTCAGGAACGTATGACGGACAGCTATGTGATGTTAAATGCACAGGATGCACAGCAGCTTAATGTGGCGGAAGGTCAGATTCTGTCGGTACAGCTGTCTGACGGCACACTGACACTGCCGGTGCGCATCAGCACGCAGCTGACAGCCGGACAAATCGGTCTGCCGCTGGGCATGCCGGGCATTTCGCCGGTACTGGCGGGTGCGGCGGTTAATCTGCAGGAGGTGGCACAATGAGCAGCTGGTTTACACCTGAATTAATCGATGTGCTGATTAATGTTCTCAAAGCCGTTGTGATCCTGCTGGTGGTTGTGACCTGCGGTGCCTTTATGAGCTTCGGTGAACGCCGCCTGCTGGGGCTGTTCCAGAACCGTTACGGGCCGAACCGTGTGGGCTGGGGCGGGTCGCTCCAGCTGGTCGCGGACATGATCAAAATGTTCTTTAAAGAGGACTGGACACCGAAATTCGCTGACCGCTTTATCTTCACCCTGGCACCGATGGTGGCATTCACCTCGCTGCTGCTGGCCTTTGCGATTGTGCCGGTCAGCCCGGACTGGGTGGTGGCGGATCTCAATATCGGGATCCTGTTCTTCCTGATGCTGGCGGGACTGGCGGTGTATGCCGTGCTGTTCGCGGGCTGGTCGAGTAACAACAAATACTCACTGCTCGGCGCAATGCGTGCATCGGCGCAGACGGTCAGTTATGAAGTGTTCCTCGGACTCTCGGTTCTGGGTGTGGTGGCGCAGGCGGGTTCCTTTAACCTGCTGGATATCGTCAACTCGCAGAGCACAGTCTGGAACGTCATTCCGCAGATTTTCGGCTTTATCACCTTTGCGATTGCGGGCGTGGCAGTGTGTCACCGTCACCCGTTTGACCAGCCGGAAGCTGAACAGGAACTGGCGGACGGTTATCACATTGAATATTCGGGGATGAAGTTCGGTCTGTTCTTCGTCGGGGAATATATCGGTATCGTGACAGTTTCCGCCCTGATTGTGACGCTGTTCTTCGGGGGCTGGCACGGACCATTCCTGCCGCCGTTTGTCTGGTTCGCGCTGAAAACCGCTTTCTTTATGATGATGTTTATCCTGATCCGTGCGTCGCTGCCGCGACCGCGTTATGACCAGGTGATGTCATTCGGCTGGAAAGTGTGTCTGCCGCTGACACTGATAAACCTGCTGGTGACAGCAGCCGTGATCCTGATAGCTCAATAAGGGGTGATTGAACCATGACATTGAAAGAGTTAGTGGTTGGTTTCGCCACCCAGGTACGCAGTATTTGGATGATAGGGCTTCATGCCTTCCATAAACGCGAAACCCAGATGTACCCGGAAGAGCCGGTTTACCTGCCGCCGCGCTACCGCGGCCGGATTGTGCTGACGCGCGACCCGGACGGCGAGGAGCGCTGTGTCGCCTGTAACCTGTGCGCCGCGGTCTGTCCGGTCGGCTGTATCTCTCTGCAGAAAGCAGAGCATGAGGACGGCCGCTGGTATCCGGAATTTTTCCGCATCAACTTCTCACGCTGCATCTTCTGCGGATTATGCGAAGAAGCCTGCCCGACCACCGCCATCCAGCTGACGCCGGATTTCGAACTGGGTGAGTTTAAGCGTCAGGATCTGGTGTATGAGAAAGAGGATTTATTAATCTCCGGTCCGGGTAAATATCCTGACTATAATTTCTATCACAAAACCGGGATGGCGGTTGCGGGCAAAGCCAAAGGCGAAGCCGACAATGAAGCCAAGCCGATTGATGTGAAAAGTCTGTTGCCATAAGGGGAGAACATACATGGAAATTACCTTTTATGTCGCCGGACTGATCGCCATTCTGGCTACGCTGTGTGTCATCACACAGACCAACCCGGTGCATGCGCTGCTGTATCTGATTACCTCGCTGCTGGCACTCTCTGCGGTCTTTTTTGCCCTTGGCGCGTATTTCGCCGGGGCACTGGAGATTATCGTCTACGCGGGTGCCATCATGGTGCTGTTCGTGTTTGTGGTGATGATGCTCAACCTCGGGCGGGCGGTTGTCGATCAGGAACGAAAATGGCTGTCCCCATCTGTCTGGATGGGGCCGGGCCTGCTCTCGGCAGTTCTGCTCGGCGTGATGATTTACGGCATCAGCTCTCTGAAAGATAACGGTATCGCCGGTGAGGTGGTTACCGCGAAACAGGTGGGTATCAGTCTGTTCGGCCCGTATGTTCTGGTGGTGGAACTGGCCTCCTTCCTGCTGCTGGCGGGTCTGGTGGTGGCATACCACATCGGGCGTGACGAAAAAGCGGGCGGCGATCTTGTCAGTCAGCGCAACACGGAGGAAAAAGCATGATCCCTCTGCACCACGGATTAATTCTCGCGGCTGTGCTCTTCATCCTCGGTTTCACCTGTCTGGTGATCCGCCGCAATCTGCTGTTTATGCTGATTGGTCTGGAAGTGATGATTAACGCGGCGGCTCTGGCGTTTGTCGTCGGCGGCAGCTACTGGAACCAGCCGGACGGACAGGTGATGTATATCCTGGCCATCAGTCTGGCGGCGGCTGAAGCGAGTATCGGGCTGGCACTGTTGCTGCAATTGCATCGTCAGCGTCAGGATCTGGATATTGATAAAGTCAGTGAGATGCGCGGATGAACTTACTCTTTTTAACCATTTTGCTGCCGCTGATTGGCTTTCTGTTATTAGCCTTTTCACGCGGCCGCTGGTCAGAAAATGTGTCAGCCACCATCGGCACCGGGTCGGTGGGACTGGCGGCACTCACGGCGCTGTGGGCGGGGATGGATTTCTTCGCCAACGGCGGCGGGGTGTATCAGCAGACACTGTGGACATGGATGGATACCGCTTCCTTCTCCATCCCGGTTACCCTGGTACTGGACGGCCTGTCGCTGACCATGCTGGGCGTGGTCACCGGGGTTGGTTTCCTGATCCACATGTATGCCTCCTGGTATATGCGCGGTGAAGAGGGCTACTCCCGCTTCTTCGCCTACACCAACCTGTTTATCGCCAGTATGGTGATTCTGGTGCTGGCCGATAACATGCTGCTGATGTACCTCGGCTGGGAAGGGGTGGGGCTGTGCAGTTATCTGCTGATCGGCTTCTATTACACCAATCCGGCCAACGGCGCGGCGGCAATGAAAGCCTTTATCGTCACCCGTATCGGTGATGTGTTCCTGGCGATCGGCATGTTTATCCTGTGGGATAAACTGGGCACCCTGAGCTTCCGGGAACTGGCGGTTCTGGCACCGCAGCATATCGCAGCCGGTTCTGACCTGATTTTCTGGGCGACACTGATGATCCTCGGCGGTGCGGTCGGTAAATCCGCGCAGTTACCACTCCAGACCTGGCTTGCGGATGCCATGGCCGGTCCGACACCGGTTTCGGCACTGATCCACGCCGCGACCATGGTCACCGCGGGTGTGTATCTGATTGCCCGTACCCATGAGCTGTTCCTGTTATCACCGGAAGTGCTGCATTTAGTCGGCGTGGTCGGTGCTGTCACCCTGGTGATGGCCGGTTTTGCCGCGCTGGTGCAGACGGATATCAAACGTGTTCTCGCCTACTCCACCATGAGCCAGATTGGTTATATGTTCCTGGCGCTCGGTGTGCAGGCGTGGGATGCGGCGATTTTCCACCTGATGACCCATGCATTCTTCAAAGCCCTGTTATTCCTGGCCTCCGGCTCGGTGATCCTGGCCTGCCACCACGAGCAGAACATCTTTAAGATGGGCGGACTGCGGAAAAAAATTCCGTTTGTCTATCTCTGCTTCCTGGTCGGTGGTGCCGCACTGGCTGCGCTGCCGCTCATTACCGCCGGTTTCTACAGTAAAGATGAGATCCTGTGGGGTGCGGTGGTTCAGGGGCAGAACCCGCTGTTTATCGCCGGTCTGGTCGGTGCCTTTATGACATCGCTCTATACCTTCCGGATGATTTTCATCGTGTTCCACGGCAAAGAACATACACAGGCGCATACGGTGAAAGGCTTTACCCATACTTTCCCGTTACTGGTGCTGATGGTGCTCTCCACTGCCGCCGGTGCTTTTATCCCGCAGCCGCTGCACGGTGTGTTCCCGGCGGAAACCCTGACCGGTTCTGCTGACGGCAAACTGACTACCGAAATTATTTCCGGTGTGGTTGCTGTGGCGGGGATTGTGCTGGCCGCAATGCTCTGGCTGGGACGCCGCACGCTGGTGACAGCGATTGCAAACTCCGCGCCGGGACGTTTCTTCTCGGCCTGGTGGTTCCGCGCATGGGGCTTTGATGACCTGTATGATGCGATTTTTGTTAAGCCGTTCAAAGCGGTGGGCTGGTTGCTGCAGAGTGACCCGCTGAACAGCCTGATGAATCTGCCTGCGCTGTTTGCCCGCTGGAGTAACAAAGGACTGAGCCTGAGTGAAAACGGACAGGTCCGCTGGTATATCGCCTCTATGGGGCTGGGTGCAGTGCTGGTTCTCGCTCTGCTGTTTTTGGTTTAAATAAGGGACACATTGCGCCATGCTATTACCCTGGCTGATTTTACTTCCCTTCATCGGCGGCCTGCTGTGCTGGCAGGCTGAGCGCTTCGGCACAAAGCTGCCGCGCTGGATCGCGCTGCTGGCGATGGGGATCACGTTATTTCTTTCTCTGTATCTGTGGATGCAGGGGAACTACAGCTTAGTTAACCCGAAAGGTATTCCGGACTGGCAGGAGCAGTATTTCCTGGAGTGGATCCCGCGTTTCGGCATCAATATTCATCTGGCTCTGGATGGTCTGTCGCTGCTGATGGTAGTGCTGACCGCGCTGCTCGGCCTGCTGGCTATCCTCTGTTCCTGGGGTGAAAACCAGCCGTATCAGGGCTTCTTCCATCTGAACCTGCTGTGGATCCTCGGCGGTGTGATGGGCGTGTTCCTGGCGATGGATCTTTTCCTGTTCTTCTTCTTCTGGGAAATGATGCTGGTGCCGATGTACTTCCTGATCGCACTCTGGGGACACAGCGGTTCCGACGGCAAAACCCGTATCGGGGCGGCGACCAAATTCTTCATCTACACCCAGGCGAGCGGTCTGGTGATGCTGATTGCCATTATGGCACTGGCGATTGTTCATCAGAACGCCACCGGTCAGTGGAGCTTCGCGTATGAAGATCTGCTGAATACGCCGATGAGCTATGGTGTGCAGTATATGCTGATGCTGGGCTTCTTTATCGCATTCGCGGTCAAGATGCCGGTGGTACCGCTGCACGGCTGGCTGCCGGATGCACACAGTCAGGCACCGACAGCCGGTTCTGTCGACCTGGCGGGTATTCTGCTGAAAACCGCGGCGTATGGTCTTCTGCGTTTCAGTCTGCCGCTGTTCCCGGAAGCCTCTGCCGATTTCACACCTATCGCCATGTGGCTGGGTGTCGTCGGTATCTTCTACGGCGCGTGGATGGCGTTTAAACAGGCGGATATCAAGCGTCTGATCGCCTACACCAGTGTGTCGCATATGGGCTTCGTGCTGATTGCGATTTACTCGGCGAGTATGCTGGCGTATCAGGGCGCGGTAGTGCAGATGATTGCACACGGTCTGTCTGCGGCGGGTCTGTTTATTCTGTGCGGTCAGTTATATGAGCGCCTCGGTACCCGTGATATGCGCCAGATGGGCGGCCTGTGGAAGCGGATTAAGTTCCTGCCTGCACTGTCACTGTTCTTTGCGGTGGCAACGCTCGGGATGCCGGGCACCGGTAACTTCGTCGGTGAATTCATGATCCTGTTCGGCAGTTTCGGCAACTACACCCTGATCACCGTGATTTCCTCGGCGGGTCTGGTGTTTGCCTCCGTTTACGCGCTGTGGATGATGCAGCAGGCGTATTACGGCGCACCGAAGTCTGAAGAGCCTATCGCGGGCATGAATCTGCGTGAATTTTCCATCGTGATGCTGCTGGTGGTCTTACTGGTGATTCTGGGTGTTTACCCGCAGCCGGTGCTGGATACTTCGTCAGCGGCGATGGCAAACATTCAGCAGTGGTACACTGCTTCAATTTCAAATACAGGGTTGTAACGCGCCATGACAATAACTCCTCAACAACTGATCGCACTCTCACCACTGCTGATTATCGGGTTGACAGTGGTGGTTGTGATGCTGTCCATTGCGTGGCGACGCGATCACTTTATTAATGCCACACTGACTGTCGTCGGTCTGAACCTTGCGCTGCTGTCGCTGTACTTTGTCGGGCAGCAGCAGCCGATGGATGTGACACCGCTGGTGCACATCGACGGCTACAGCATGTTTTACACCGGGCTTATCCTGATGTCGTCACTGGCCACCACGACCTTTGCGTATTCGTGGCTGGAGACCTATCCGGATAACAAAGAAGAGTTCTATCTGCTGGTACTGATTGCCACACTCGGCGGCATCCTGCTGTCGGGAGCGGATCACCTGGCGTCCTTCTTTATCGGGATTGAACTGCTGACGCTGCCGCTGTTCGGGCTGATCGGCTATGCCTTCCGTCAGAAACGCTCACTGGAAGCCTCTATCAAATATATGCTGATGTCTGCGGCAGCCTCGTCTTTCCTGTTGTTCGGGATGGCGCTGCTGTACGCGGAATCCGGTGATTTATCCTTTGCCGGTTTAGGCCGCAGCCTGGCGGACAGTCAGATTCACCGGCCGCTGGTGCTGACCGGTCTGGGCATGATGATTGTCGGTATCGGCTTTAAGCTGTCACTGTTCCCGTTCCAGTTATGGACACCGGATGTGTATCAGGGTGCCCCGGCACCGGTCTCCACCTTCCTGGCAACCGCCAGTAAGATCGGGATTTTTGCCGCAGTACTGCGCCTGCTGGTGCTGGCACCGATGGCGGATTCCGGGACATTGCAGATTGTTCTGACGGTGATTGCGATTGCCTCAATCCTGTTCGGTAACCTGATGGCGATCACCCAGAACAGCATCAAGCGTATGCTGGGTTACTCTTCGATCGCACACCTCGGGTATCTGCTGGTGGCCTTTATCGCGGTGAATGATCCGAAACTGGCGGAAGAGACCGCCGGTATCTATCTGGCCGGTTATCTGTTTGCCAGCCTCGGTGCGTTCGGTGTGGTCAGTCTGATGTCCAGCCCGTACACCGGGCCGGATGCGGATTCCCTGCATGCTTATCGCGGTCTGTTCTGGCGCAAGCCGGTTCTGGCTGCGGTCATGACGGTGATGATGCTGTCTCTGGCGGGGATCCCGATGACCTTCGGCTTTATCGGTAAGTTCTTCGTGGTGGCAACCGCCGTGAATGCGGAACTGTGGTGGCTGACCGCCGCAGTGGTACTCGGCAGTGCAATCGGTCTGTACTACTATCTGCGTATGATGATCAGCCTCTATATCCGCGGTTCGGCGTCACCGGCCCGTATGGCACCGTCCAACTGGGCAATGAGTGCCGGCGGTATTGTGGTACTGCTCTCCGCGATTATTGTGATCGTGCTCGGTATCTGGCCGCAGCCGTTTATCACCCTGACCGGATATGCGGTACTGAGTTACTGATATTTGTACTGAGAAAAACCGGGCCGCAATCAGCCCGGTTTTTTTATGCCATCCCGATAAATACCGAGAAATAGCGGCGCTGCGCAAGGATAAGGGTATCCAGCCCGGGAAGAGGAACATTCTGACTGAAATACGGTTCATACTGGCGGACACTTTGCAGCCAGAATAATAATACCGCACTGATCAGGTTGTTAAATTCCCGCAGTTTCGGAAGCAATGTCAGGGCGCTGCTGATTTCCTGCATATGATCCTGCAACTGCTTCAGGTCTTTTTTCAGATTAAGGATAAGTTTACTGAGGTCATAGATCCGCTGACTGAGTGTCGTCCGGGTTTCGACCAGCTGAACATAACTCAATCCTTCGGTTAATGTATTGATAACCGCTGAAATAATCCGGTGGAGCTCATCCATAATAAACCGCTCGGAAGAGGACATCTCCACATTCTTCAGTTGTTCGGTTGTCGGCAGCGTGGTGGTACCGAAAAGTGACTGGAATCCGCGCTGATGAATAATTTCCTCAGACTGAATAATGACTGCCAGTTTTTCCTCCCAATAGCGTTTATCGCATTTAAATTTATCAATATCCGGCAGTGCATTGCTGATAGCCTTGTCCAGATAAGACTGATGGTGCAATAACCCGCCTTGTAACAGCGGAATAGCGGTGGCATCAAATTCAGTATTAAACAGGGTATTAATGTTGTTCACCGAATGATAAATAGTATTCATCTGGCTGGTCAAAAATTCATAAATTTGCTTTTCATGGGGAAGTGAAAACAGATTCATCCCTGTATCCGGAGAAAATGTGCCGAGTAAATTTTCAAGATCAAAATTATGAAGATGAGAATAAATAATCGCGGACTCAGCGGAAATCATATTCAGTATTCTGGTCTGCCATTTTTTTATATCACGGATCTGAAAATGCAGGTCGGCTGCGGGCAGTGATAATGTTTCGGCATTGTTATTGATATCATGATTTTTAGCTCTTAAGTGTGCCAGAGTAATATGTTCAGGATTAATGTCAGAATGCGTCATGTGATTTTCCTTATTATGCAGCCAGATTAGCGGTATCAAAAATAGCAACGAGTTCTTTTGCATAACCCCGGACCCGCTGCCACGGAAGCGTGATTTTTTTCAGTTGCAATGAAAACTGTAAAAGGCTGTATGCATCATTTATCTGCATAAACGTATTCAGCGATTCACTGATTTCAGTCAGCATGACCTGCCACATAAAATCCAGATGATCGAGCGCAATATGCGCGTCAGTGAAATAACCGTCCAGCGTATTGAGTTCTTTATCCAGCTTAATAATCAGTTGCTGTATGTTTTGCTGAGTGACAATTTGTTCCTCCAGTTCCGCTACTTCCTCAATCATTTTATTTTTACGCCGCCTTACCTGTTCGGCCCGGTAGCCGAAGATCCCCCCGGTGATGATAAGTCCGATTATCCCGCCGACCAGGCCGGAAAAAGACAGCTTCACAAACTGGTTGTACTCCCGTTTCAGGATCTCAATTTCTTCTCTTCTGACTTTGATCTGTGACTGCAAATCGGCGGTAGTATCGTCGCTCCGGCTTTTTAACAATACTTTTTGCTTGCGCTTTACTTCATAAATCAGCGACGGGATCTCATTACCGGAATCATCCAGTCCCCCGATCAGCTCCAGCCGGAAGCGGGCGATACTATTTTTTACCCGCTGTGTTTTTTTCCTTTCTTCAGTGATGTCATCCCGCATGACGGTTAATATTTTTGTCAATTCACCGGAAATAATCTGATCCTGCCGTTTATAGATAATATCTTTCAAATTTGGTAGTGGTGTATCCTGCATCATTATGTTTGCCTGAGTAATAACCGGCATCTCATTTATTGCATTAAGAATATAATTCCCGGTCGTTGTGATACCGGCACCGGCAATTTCAAGATCAATCGCCTGTTGTTTAGTCATGGATTCAACCTGTTCCCAGCTCAGCGCGTGCTGATAAATATGAGAAAACAGACGCTGAATATTATGAGGTTCAAATCCCGGCAGTTCAGTATCGCGGTAGCCGATAAACTCAATAACATCGTCTGTTTCCCGGGGCAGCATCATTCCGTAATTGATATAACGTTTGATCTGAACCAGATCATTGTGTGTGAATATTCCTGCTGGCCGGAAAGTATCCTCCTCGTCATTCAGGAGTAATTTTAATGTGGCCGGGCCTATTTCATCAGCTGTAATAAGCCGGTCAGCCGGCATGGTTTGTGTGTGCATAAATATCTCCCTGTAATGAGATACATAACTCCGTAGTGAATGGGGCCGAAACAGCATCGGTTTCCGCATTAATGGCTTAAAATGCACAGCGGTGACAAGGATAAAAAAGAAGGATGGTTTTAATAATTTTTATCTCACCGTATAATCACAGTGACCCGCGCATTTTGCATATCCGGAGCAAGCAGTGACTCTTTTTTCTGATTTTATTTCTCAGGTCTGTACTGAATTAACGAATAACAAAAATAAACCCGATGGTATTTATCAGTACGCGGTGACGTTACCGCCGTCACTGGCTGATGCATTATCCCCGTCAGCTCTGACCGGCTGGCTGAATGCCCAGACCTGCTGGCCGCAGTTTTACTGGCAGCACCGTGACGGCACAGAAACAGCAGCGGTGTGCGGGGAAGTGTGCCGTTTCACACATATCAGCGAGGCACAGGCACTGCTGGATACGTTGCCTGCACAGAGTCAAATCCGGATCTGGGGGCTGAACAGCTGGCAGTTTGATACCCCGTCTCCGGCACAGGGCACCGGCGGCAGTTATCTGTTTGTTCCCCGCGCCGAACTGCGGATATCCGGCAATGAAACACACTTTCTGGTCAATATTGACAGCCGCCGCCCGGCGGAAGAAACCCTGACATTTTTACGTTCGCTGGTCTGGCAAACCGCGCTTCCGGCGCTGCACAGCACGATTATCAGTGCCCGGCATCAGCCGGATGAAGCAGGCTGGATACAACTGGTGACAGATGCGGTAACGGCTATCACCGGCGGCGAAATGGAAAAAGTAGTGACGGCCCGTAAAACCGCGCTGGAACTCTCCGCACCGGTCTCTCCGGCGGCCTTTATGCAGGCCAGCTGTGACTGTAATCACCACTGTTTTCACTATATGCTCGCCACCGGACCGGACACGGCTTTTGTGGCCTCGCCGCCGGAGCGTCTCTACTTCAGGGCAGGGGCTCAGTTGTATACCGAAGCGCTGGCGGGAACCGTGGCGAATTACCCGGAAGATGACCGCGCGGCACAAGCCGCGCAGTGGCTTCTTTCTGATAAAAAAAATGTGCATGAAAACAGTGTGGTGGTTGATGATATTTGTCAGCGCCTGCAGGGGGCGGTCAGTGCGCTGGATGTGAGCGCAGCAGCCGTTATCCGCCTGCGCAAAGTGCAGCATCTTTATCGCGTTATTTCTGCCGCGTTATATGCCCCCCGTGACAGCGATTGTTTACAGCGCCTTCAGCCGACGGCCGCTGTTGCCGGTCTGCCGCGCAGTGCCGCGCTGGCCTTTTTGCGGGATAACGAACCGTTTGACCGTGACTGGTATGCAGGCAGCGGCGGTTATTGCAGCCCGTCACGCAGTGAATTTGCGGTGTCGCTGCGCTGCGCGAAAATCAGCGGCAGCCGGGTGGATTTGTATGCCGGCGCGGGGATTGTCGCCGGTTCGGATCCGCAGGCGGAGTGGAGCGAAATTGAAAACAAAGCCGCCGGGCTGCGAACCCTGCTGGAGAGCGACGCTCACTGATTGTGCCATTTTCTGCTTACCGGGGCAGAAACCGTGAAATAATCTACCGGTTTATTGAACTACATTAAGGTATTTCCTGAGTCAATCCGTAGACTACGGAGAACTACAGGTCAGGAAAGGTGAGCTATGTCAAACAGTGCATTGAACCGCCGCTGGGCGGAAGTGATTTTGGAGGCGCTCAGCCGTCACGGATTGCGTCATATCTGTATCGCGCCGGGATCCCGGTCAACACCACTGACACTGGCTGCCGCCGCCGATGACAACTTTATCTGTCACACTCATTTTGATGAGCGCGGGCTTGCGCATCTGGCGCTGGGACTGGCGAAAAGCACCCGGCTGCCGGTGGCGGTGATTGTCACGTCCGGTACGGCGGTGGCAAATCTTTATCCGGCTCTGATTGAGGCCGGACTGACCGGCGAACGCCTTGTTTTTCTCACCGCCGACCGCCCGCCGGAACTGATTGACTGCGGTGCAAACCAGGCTATCCGCCAGCCCGGTATTTTTTCCTCTCATCCGTTTGCCGCACTGGCATTGCCGCGTCCGGTTTTTGATATCCCCGCGTCCTGGCTGGTCTCTTCCCTCGATGACATCATGAACCGTCTGCAGCACGGCGCGGCGCATATTAACTGCCCGTTTGCCGAGCCGCTGTATGATGATGACGGACAGACCGGTAAGGAATGGCAGGCACAGCTCGGCAACTGGTGGCAGAGTGATAAACCCTGGTTGCAGCAGACCCGTTGTACCCCGGTGATCAGCGTGGATGACTGGTTTTTCTGGCGGCAAAAAAAAGGTGTGATTATTGCCGGACGTATGCAGGCCGCCGAAGGTAAACAGTTGCGCCAGTGGGCGGAATGCCTCGGCTGGCCGCTGATCAGTGATGTGTTGTCCCAGACCGGGCAACTGCTGCCGCATGCCGATCTCTGGCTGGCGTCCCCGCGTTACCGCGACGTACTGGCTCAGGCCGATGTGGTGATCCAGTTCGGCTCAAGTCTGACCGGCAAACGGCTTTTACAGTGGCAGGCTGCGTGTACACCGCCGGAATACTGGATTGTGGATACCATTCCGGGACGGCTGGACCCGGCAAATCACCGGGGCCGAAAATTTGAGTGCAGTGTCAGCGAATGGCTGGATGACCATCCGGCACAAAACCGTACGCCGTGGGCGCCGCAACTGGCAGAGTGGACGCAGACACTGAACACCCGTGTCACGGAAACCCTGGGTGATGGCTGGGGCGAAGCGCAGATTGCCTGCCGCCTGCCGGAACTGCTGCCGCCGCAGGGCGTATTATTTGCCGGTAACAGTCTGATTGTCCGGCTGATTGATGCATTTGCTCAGTTGCCGTGCGGCTATCCGGTGTACAGCAACCGGGGGGCGAGTGGTATCGACGGCCTGATTTCCACCGCAGCCGGTGTTCAGCGCGGCAGTGCCAAACCGGCACTTGCTGTCGTCGGGGATATCTCCGCGCTGTATGATCTCAACAGCCTGGCGCTGCTGCGTTATACCTCCGGGCCGTTTGTGCTGCTGATCGTCAACAACAACGGCGGACAAATCTTTTCCATGCTGCCGACACCGGAGCAGGAGCGTCAGCGCTTCTACTGTATGCCGCAGTCGGTCCGTTTTGCCGGTGCGGCGCAGATGTTCGGCCTCAGCTACAGTGCCCCGCAGGACTGGCCGTCACTGAAAGCCGCGGTCAGCAAAGCCTGGTCACAGCACGCCGCGACAGTGATTGAGGTGGTGACAAACGGTGACGAAGGGGCAAAATACCTTCAGCAGCTGGTCTGTGAGGCAGCACAATGACGGTTCTGGCCGCACAGCGCTGTTATGCGGAGAGGCCCGGCCCGTGGCTGGTCTGGCTGCACGGCCTGTGGGGAAATAAGGAAGAGTGGCTGTTGGCGGCAGAAGAAGCCGGACACTATCCCTCATTACTGATTGATTTACCGGGCCACGGCGGCTCGCAATCCGTCCGCGCCAACAATTTTCCGCATGTCAGTCAGTTGATTGCTGATACCCTGGCTGCGCATCAGATAGACGATTACTGGCTGATCGGTTATTCACTCGGCGGTCGGCTCGCCATGTATCACGCGGCATACGGCGACCAGGCAGGATTGCACGGGCTGATTATCGAAGCCGGGAATCCCGGGCTTGCCACACTCGATGAGCGCAATGCCCGGTTGCTGCACGATAACCGCTGGGCACAACAGTTACGTGAACGCCCGCTGGCATCGGTGCTGTATGACTGGTATCGTCAGGGCGTTTTTGCTGATCTCAATGAAGTTCAGCGGCAGCAGCGGGTGGAACAGCATCTGCACCATAATGCTTTTGCGATTGCGGATATGCTCTCTGACACTTCCCTCGGGCATCAGCCGCAGCTGGCGGAGAAACTGCATAACCTGAATCTGCCGCTGCTCTATCTTTGTGGTGAACGGGACAGCAAATTCCGCGCCATTGCAGAGGCACACCATTTTCCGTTACGGACTATCCAATATGCCGGGCATAACACCCATCAGGCAAATCCCGCCGCGTTTGCGGAGGCAGTCCGGACATTTTTATCATTACATTCTGTTTAAGGAACTCACCGCTATGATGTATCCGAGCGAAGAAAAGCTCTCTGCCCCGGTTGAATGGGTCGACTGTACCGGCGATTATCAGGATATTCTGTTTCATAAATCAAAAGACGGGATCGCCAAAATCACCATTAACCGTCCGCAGGTGCGCAACGCGTTCCGTCCGTTAACAGTGAAAGAGATGATCAGCGCGCTGGCGAATGCCCGTTATGATGACGGCATCGGTACCATTATTTTTACCGGACAGGGCGAAAAAGCGTTCTGTGCGGGCGGTGATCAGAAGATCCGCGGTGACTACGGCGGCTACCGTGATGACAGCGGCACACATCATCTGAATGTCCTCGATTTACAGCGCGATATCCGCACCTGTCCGAAGCCGGTTGTCGCCATGGTTGCCGGTTACGCTATCGGCGGCGGTCATGTGCTGCACATGATCTGTGATCTGACTATTGCGGCAGATAATGCAGTATTCGGTCAGACCGGGCCGAAAGTCGGTTCATTTGACGGCGGCTGGGGTGCCTCTTATATGGCGCGGATTGTCGGTCAGAAAAAAGCCCGTGAAATCTGGTTCCTGTGCCGTCAGTACAACGCGCAGGAAGCGCTGGATATGGGACTGGTCAACACTGTTGTGCCTTACGCGGAACTGGAAAAAGAAACCGTGCGCTGGTGCCGTGAGATGCTGGAAAACAGCCCGATGGCGCTGCGTTGCCTGAAAGCGGCACTCAATGCGGATTGTGACGGTCAGTCCGGTCTTCAGGAGCTGGCGGGTAATGCCACCATGCTGTTCTACATGACCGAAGAAGGTCAGGAAGGGCGTAACGCATTTAACGAAAAACGCTCACCGGATTTCTCTAAATTCAAACGTAACCCGTAATGCGCCACGCCACATTATACAGTTTCAGCCTGCCGATGGAGGCAGGCGTTATTTTGCGTAATCAGCGCCTGAAAACCCGTGACGGGCTGCTGGTCTGTCTGCGGGAGGATGGTCGTGAAGGGTGGGGGGAAATCTCCCCGTTGCCGGAATTCAGCAGCGAAACCCTTGCGCAAGCACAACAGGCGGCAGAAGCGTGGATCGCGGCCTGGTGTCAGGGCAATAATCCGGCGGAAAGCCCGCTGCCGTCAGTCGCATTCGGCCTGAGCTGCGCACTTGCTGAGCTGGATGATACGCTGCCGCAGATCCTCAGCACCCGCAAAGCACCGCTCTGCACCGGTGACCCGGATGATCTGATCCTTGCGCTCGATGCCATGGACGGTGAGAAAATCGCCAAAGTGAAAGTCGGGCTGTATGAGGCAGTCCGGGACGGCATGGTGGTGAATCTGCTGCTGGAGGCGGTGCCTGATCTGCGTCTGCGTCTGGATGCCAACCGCAGCTGGACCCGCGCCAAAGCGGACGGCTTCGCGAAATATGTCGCACCGGAACACCGCACGCGGATTGATTTTCTCGAAGAGCCGTGCAAAACGCCGGAAGAGTCCCTGTGTTATGCACAGGACACCGGTATCGCCATTGCCTGGGATGAATCTGTCCGTGAACCGGGATTTACGGTAACAGCACAGCCCGGTGTGGCAGCGATTGTGATCAAACCCACGCTGACGGGCAGTATCGCCCGCTGCCGTGAACTGATCACTGCGGCGCACCGCGAAGGGTTGCAGGCGGTGATCAGCTCCTCGGTGGAGAGCAGTTTCGGCCTGACACAACTGGCGCGTCTTGCCGGATGGCTGACCCCGGATACCCTGCCGGGGCTGGATACGCTTTCCCTGATGCAATCACAGCTGGTGCGCCCGTGGCCGGGCAGCACACTGGCGCTGATAACGACAGAACAATTAACTCAGACAGGACAATGGTAATGACGGCAGCACAATGGCCGTGGGTTGCACATGCTCAGCAGATGCCGCATAAAACCGCGCTGCGCTGTGCGGACTCATCGCTGACATGGACAGAGCTGACGGCGCTGGCGGATGCCCGTGCCGCCGGGTTTTATCAGCAGGGATTGCGGGAAAGTAACTGCGTGGTGCTGCGCGGCAAAAACAGCACAGCGCTGGTGATCGATTTTCTGGCGCTGCTGCGCTGCGGGGCGGTGATTCTGACACTCAATCCTGCGCTGCCGCGCGGGTTACAGACGGAACTGGTTGCGTCACTCGATGCGGATTATGTGTGTGACCGGAGCGACGGCACAATCGCGCTGCCGCTGAAAACACTGGATCCGTCTGTGAACGGCACAGCACCGCCGGATGTGATTCCGCATCCGAAACGGCTGGCAACACTGATCCTGACATCCGGATCCACCGGGTTACCGAAAGCCATTGCCCACCGTCCGGTCGCGCATCTGGCTGCGGCACAGGGCGTGGTGTCGCTGCTGAACTATCAGGCAGGTGACAGCTGGTTGCTATCGCTGCCGCTGTGTCATGTTTCCGGACAGGGGATCCTCTGGCGCTGGCTGTTACAGGGCGGTGAAATGGTGGTGCGGGCAGACGGTGAAACGCTGGCGGAATCACTGCGCGGATGCACGCACGCCTCACTGGTGCCGACTCAGCTCTGGCGTCTGCTGCAATCACCGGAACCTCTGCCGCCGCTGCGGGATGTTCTGTTGGGTGGTGCGGCTATTCCTGTTGCGCTGACGGAAGCGGCAGAAGCCCGCGGGATCCGTTGCTGGTGCGGCTACGGCATGACTGAATTTGCTTCAACTGTCTGTGCCAAACGGGCGGACGGCAAACCGGGTGTCGGGCATCCGCTGTCCGGCAAAGGTATTCGACTGGATGAACAACAGCAAATCCTGGTTAAAGGTGACAGTTTTGCCGCCGGTGTCTGGCTGAACGGCGCACTGCATACACTGCCGACCCATGACGGCTGGTATCCGACCCGTGACAAAGGCCATATGCAGGACGGTGAGCTGGTGATCGACGGCCGGCTGGATAATCTTTTCTGCTGCGGCGGCGAGAATGTGCAGCCGGAAATGACAGAAAAGCAGCTGATGCACTACCCGTTGATCACGGAGTGTCTGGTGGTACCGGTCAGCAGTGACGAGTTTGGTGCTGTGCCGGTGTATCTGATCCGTGATTATGATGACTGGACAGAGGAACAGCGGCAGCATTTCAGTGACTGGTGTCAGGCGGAACTGCCTGCCTTTATGCGTCCGGCGGCCTGCTATGCATTACCGGAAGCGGATGCGGGCAGCGGCATAAAACGTACCCGTGCGCCGCTGATCCGGATGGCGCAGGATCGTTTTCATACCCGTTGAATGCATATAAAAAAACCGCTGCGGTCACGGACCGCAGCGGTTTTGTCATGTTATCACACAATTATTTTTTCAGTTTTGCGATCGCGGCTTCCACACCGGCACCGTATTCCGGATGCACCTGTTTAAACAGGGCTATCTGGCGTGCCTGAGTCGCTTCTGCGGCCTGCACCAGCTCACCGGCGATACGGGCAAACATACGCTGATGCTCGGCGTCGCTGAGTAATTCATACAGCGCGCGCGGCTGGCTGAAGTAATCGGTATCTTCACGGTGGTTCCAGTGGTCGGCGGCACCGTCAACAGACAGCGGCGGCTCACTGAAATCCGGCTGTTCCTGAAAGAGACCGGCACTGTTCGGTTCATACGTTTCCGCATTACCGCTGTTACCGTCGATACGCATTGCGCCGTCACGGTGATAGTTATGGAACGGGCAGCGCGGTTTATTGACCGGGATCTGGTGGTGGTTGACCCCTAAACGGTAGCGGTGCGCATCACCGTAGGAGAACAGACGCCCCTGCAACATTTTATCCGGCGAGAAACCAATGCCGGGAACCACGTTGGCCGGGCTGAATGCTGCCTGTTCCACATCGGAGAAATAGTTTTCCGAGTTACGGTTCAGCTCGAAATAACCGACATCCATCAGCGGATAATCCGCATGCGGCCATACTTTGGTCAGATCAAACGGGTTATACGGGACTTTTGCCGCATCGGTTTCCGGCATCACCTGAATTTGCAGGTTCCAGCGCGGATAATCGCCTTTCTCGATCGCATTGAACAGATCACGCTGTGAACTTTCACGATCTTTCCCGATTAACTGCTCTGCCTCATCATCCATCAGGTTGGCAATACCCTGCTGGCAGCGGAAGTGGAATTTCACCCAGAACCGCTCATTATCAGCGTTGATAAAGCTGTAAGTATGACTGCCGAAACCGTGCATGTTGCGGTAGCTCTGCGGCAGACCACGGTCACTGACATCGATGGTCAGCTGGTGGAGGGATTCCGGCAGATGGGAGAAGAAATCCCACTTATACGCCATATTGCGCAGGTTGGTGCGCGGGTCACGTTTTACCACGTGGTTCAGATCCGGGAATTTCAGCGGGTCACGCAGGTAGAACACCGGCGTGTTGTTACCGACCATATCCCAGTTACCTTCCTCGGTATAAAATTTCAGGGCAAAGCCGCGGATATCCCGCTCTGCATCTGCCGCGCCGCGCTCACCGGCCACGGTGGAGAAGCGGGCAAACATATCGGTTTTTTTGCCGACCTGAGAGAAAATTTTTGCGCGGGTAAAACGGGTAATATCATGGGTGACAGTAAATGTACCGAATGCACCGGAGCCTTTGGCGTGCATACGGCGCTCCGGGATCACTTCGCGGTCGAAATGCGCCAGTTTTTCCAGAAACCACACATCCTGTAACAGCATAGGGCCGCGTTTTCCGGCGGTCATAACGTTGTTGTTATCAACAACGGGGGCGCCCGCAGCTGTTGTTAATCCTTTCTTTTTCATCACATATCTCCAGTCGGTAAAGGGAAAAAGACACTGATTGCAGAAATCGGCGCGATGTGCAAAATCAGCATGGTAAATCATAAATTGTACTGAGCGTTGTTGTTTTTATCTGTATTTATGACTTGCTATAAAATATAGCACTGTCATAAAAAGAATGTATCGATTTGATGGATTGGCGTGACCTATTGATTAAATATATAGATAACTTTACATAAAAATCAGAATATTAACTTTCAAACAGTGACAGTTTCGGGGAGAATGCCCGAAACCCTGTCTGAATTTATGTGGTGGCAAAAATGAAAAAATATAAAGCAGCTGTGGCTGCAACACTGATGCTTGCGGCAGGTGCTGCAAATGCAATCTCGATGGACGTTGAAGCCGGTAAAAAATATACCGATATCAATGTCGGCGTAGGTGACCCGTATTCCGGTCTGTCATTTGACGGTAACTGGGCACGCAGTGATCATCAGGGGCAGTTAGGCGGCGCACGTGCCAAATTTGCCTTCCCGCTGGGCTCGGTTTCCGCGAGTGTCGGCGGTAAAGCCGTATACCTGGACCCGGACGTGGGTAAAAAAGGCATGGCCGTTGCACCGGGTGTCGGTGTGGCGTGGAGCATCCTGCCGTCAGTGCGTGTTTACGGTGAGTTTTACGGCGCGCCGTCAGGGCTGACTTCCGGTAATGATTCATACAAAGAAGCGGATGTGGGTGCGAACTGGACAGTATTTGCGCCGCTGAATGTGAAAGCCGGTTACCGAATGATTGAAGTTGAATCGAATAACGGTCATGAAAACCGTATCGCGGATGGCGCTTATCTGGGCGCGGGTCTGAGTTTCTGATCCCCCGTTTTGCAGACAAAAAAAACCCGTTCACTGAACGGGTTTTTTTATACGGGAGAGCCGTTATCAGGCGTGACGTTCACCGATAGGTAAAATTGTCCGGCCATACTGCTCATTCAGTACTTCAGCCATTGCCAGATAAAATGCAGTCGCACCACATAAAATACCTTCATAACCGGCAAATTTCAGTAATGCAGCATTACCGGTAGCATTACCGATAACCAGCAGGGCGAATAAAATCACCAGTAAAAAGAAAACCGCGCGCAATGTCAGGTTTGCTTTCAGTGTGGCAATAAACATAAAGAACGAGAAAATACCCCACAGTGCCAGATACACAGCCAGGAATTCATGGCTGGTTGCTTCGCCGAATCCCATTGACGGCATAACCAGGATGCCGACCAGACTTATCCAGAAAAAGCCATACGATGTAAAGGCAGTGGCAGCGAAAGTATTTCCTTTCTTATATTCAAAAAGACCTGCGATGACCTGCGCAATGCCACCGTAGAAAATCCCCATGCTCAGAATAACAGAAGCCATCGGGAAGAATCCGGCGTTGTGGACATTCAGCAGGATAGTCGTCATACCAAATCCCAGTAAGCCCAGCGGGCCTGGATTCGCGATACGGTCAGAGCTCATAGAACCTCAATCAGATATATAAAAAGAGAGACACGCTATTCAAAGGCGCGGATGATAAGGGGAAACGCGCAGGAATACAACTATAAAAAACTGTTTACTGCAGGGGGAATGTTAAATATTAATATTTTGTAAAACAAGATGTCTTGTTTACGACAGATTTGTTTAAAAACATAGCGAAACGAAAGCCTTTTTCTGTGTGACGGAATAACCTGTTTATTTTACCGTTAATAAGTGTATTCAAATTATGATTAAGCGTAATTACGCGAAAGTATTTTATAATCTTATTAAATAAAGAGAATAGGGTAATAATAGAGCAGAGGGTGTTTATTCCTGTTACTAATAAAAATATAATTAACTATGGCAATAAAACTACGTATTATAGGTGTGATGTATATCGGTTAATACGTATATCCCAATATTGTGTAAATACCCTTATTCCCACATAAAGAGTAAAGGAATAATGTGAACCACTGCTTGTTGACGGAGCGTTGAGATTTTATATGATTATAATAATCCATAAATGAGTACGACGAATTTATTTAATCTTGTTTATTTAATGCTTAAAAAAGGACGTTATTTATGCAGGTAAAAATTGATAAATTTATGTATTTTAATAGCGAAAAAGCACATATCGCATGATATAGTATTAACGAATAAACAACCAGAAAGTAACAATCCACAGCAATGGTCACACGTGCTTTTCATAACCGTTTGATATTAGTAACTTTTCTGTGTTTTTAAAAAGTATTTTCCGGAATAATATGTTTTTCTTTGAACATTAAATGCAATGTGACGATAATAAATATCAAGGGACTTTTAGATAATTCTTACCGGAGAGCCAGTCAACAGCAGTGCCGGTATGTCTTAAGTAAAGATGGACAGGCTGTCGTTATATTAAAAATAAATAGGCACAAATATGATTTCAGAACGAGTTAGCGACGCATATGTTTATGGCGAAATTTGCCAGGCAATCGGCAGAGCCGCTGTCCTTTTATGCAAAAGTGGCGAGCCGGTGACTAAAGAAGCCATTCAGGTAATGCTGGAAATATATTGGGAACAGCAGAATGATGATTTTATGAATGTCATCTATGAAAAGGCTATCAATGCACTGGATTGATGGTTGTCAGTACTGATTTTGAATAAAGGAGAACTCAGCCGCACAGTCTTTCCCTTTTTGTGGTTGAGGTTCTCTTTTATAATGTCCGCATAATAATTATCTTTCGGGAGTGTCAGGTTTCATATGCGTTCTCTTTCTCAGCAGAGGTATGTATGAAATCATCACAATCAGGTTCGTTCCGTCTTTTTCTTACCCGTCATATCCGCCGTCGTATTTGTCAGCGTGGTTATGCACTGGCGCCTGAAATAAATGCACTGTGGCAGCAGCACGGCAGTTCTCTGACATGGGGACGGCTGATATTATGGTGTCTTGTGGTGACTGCGGGAATGTTATGGTTCTGAACGCAGTCAGAACAGCGAGAATAAAATCACCACCGGCAGTGACATCGGCCAGGTGAGCGCTATCAGCAGGCAACTAAGCAGGCGGAAAAACGGGTTCGGATCTTTTGTCAGAAAAAAAGTCAGAATGAATGAAAAAAGACCACCTGTTGCGTAGATAGCCAGTAAAATCTGTGCAGAGGACATAACGGTTACATTAGTTAAACTGAAGCGGGTAGTGTACCTCACCCGGCATGATAAATCATGGCGGATCTGCTGCCGGCACCGGAATTTTTGCGATTTTCCGTGCCGGCAGTGGTGTTTTACAGCCCGGCTGATAAGAAAATGCTCCCGTGAGGGAGCAAAAATAAAGAAAAATAACGAAGAAATGCACGATTATCTGTTCTGATAATAATGGTTAATAACAAAATTACTATACGGTTATTCCTGTCTTTATGCTAAATACAAGGCGGGATCACATTTCATTAGTCGTAATCTGACAGGACAGGCAAAAAAATTGCCGATCAGCTGACCGGCAAAAAATATATTAAGAGCAATGTATACAATCCGGCATATAACAGATTATATAGCGCTATGGTAGCGGAAACCGGTCAGCAGCGAAAGCTTTTTTTCACGAGAGTGTGCCGCAGAGCAAAGTTTGGCCCGGAATCAGTATCCGCCAGTGATGAACCGCGATGAGCGGGATACCCGGATTGCGCTTCTTATGCTGTGTTGCCGGTAACTGAAAGCGGGAATATTGCCCGGCAATAATGCCGGGATTTATTATTGGTCAGAAATATGGGATTTTATTATTAAGTCTTCCCGTTACTTAAAATAGTAAATAAAATAACACACGCTTTTAAAATAACAGGCAACACATTTTTAGTTTTCAGACTAAATGTAATCATATGTTTTAATTCAGACGATAAAATAAATTATGGCGGTAAATTGAAAGAAGCCCGTTATTTATCACGCCATAAAATAAGGTGATTCGTAACCATTTGTAATGGATGGAGTTTTTTGGCTTAGTTTTCGGCGTTTTTATTGAGTTAATAGATCACGTTAAACGCTGTATTAACGTGAAAAAGTAACGTTGATTAATAGAACGAAAAAAAAGAAATAAAAAAATATACAGGGAAATATTTCTTATGGTAAAGTTTGGCTGATTCTTAATAAGAGGTGTCTTTTTTTTAAACAATCACCATCAGATATGACAATACGGATATTACCTGTCATTCGTTAAGGGGCTTATTCGCCGCAAATCAGCACAGCAATATAAGAGGTATAACTTTGACCGATATAATTAATACATTAAACGGACTGCTCTGGAACCACCTGCTCATCTATTTATTACTGGGTATCGGACTGTACTTCACATTTCGTACCGGATTTATCCAATTCCGTCACTTCGGACATATGTTCAGCGTGCTAAAGCACAGTAAGAAATCGGATAAATCCGGCATCTCGCCGTTCCAGGCGCTTTGTACAAGCCTGGCCGCGCGGGTCGGTACCGGAAACCTGACCGGGGTGGCGATCGCCCTGACTGCAGGTGGTCCCGGCGCTATCTTCTGGATGTGGGTGGTTGCCGTGATCGGGATGGCGACATCCTTTATCGAAAGCACACTTGCACAGCTCTATAAAACACGGGACGACCAGGGAAATTATCGCGGCGGACCGGCGTATTATATGGAACGCGGATTGAAAGCCCGCTGGATGGGCGTGTTGTTCTCAATCTTTCTGATTATTGCGTTCGGGCTGGTCTTTAATGCGGTTCAGGCCAATTCGATTGCCCAGGCGTCCAAAATGGCCTTTGGTGCGGATGCCGGTTATGTCGGTGCCGTGCTGGTGGTTATCTGCGGCGTGATCATTTTCGGCGGTCTGCGTTCGATTGCCCGTGTGGCGGAGCTGGTGGTACCGGTGATGGCGGTTGCGTATCTTATCCTCGCCTTCTGGGTGATGGGCCATTACGCAGAGCGTCTGCCGGATGTCTTTATACTGATTATCAAAAGTGCCTTCGGGTTACAGGAAGCGGTTTCCGGCGCTGTCGGTTACGGTGTGGCACAAGCTATGATTAACGGCGTACAGCGTGGCCTGTTCTCGAATGAGGCCGGTATGGGTTCCGCACCGAATGCCGCCGCTTCCGCAGCACCGTTCCCGCCACATCCGGTTTCGCAGGGGTATGTGCAGATGCTGGGTGTTTTTATGGACACACTGGTTATCTGCAGTGCCACTGCAATGATTATTCTGTCCTCCGGTGTGCTGGATAATCCGCAGGGGAATATCAACGGGATTGAAATCACACAGCTGGCGCTGAGCTCGGTTGTCGGCAGCTGGGGTTCCATCTTTGTGGCTGTCGCTATTTTCTTCTTCGCCTTTACCTCCATTATTGCCAATTACGCCTATGCAGAGAGCAATATGGTGTTCCTTGAACATAAACACACCAAAGGGCTGTTTGTGCTGCGTCTGGCGGCGCTGGGTATGGTGATGTTCGGGGCGTTGTCAGAAATGCCGCTGGTCTGGAAAATGGCAGATTTCTCGATGGGGCTGATGGCGGTGACGAATCTGATTGCGATTCTGTTGTTATCCGGCGTTGCATTTAAGCTGGCGAAAGATTATAACCAACAGCGCAAAATGGGGAAATTACCGCAGTTTGATATCAACCTTTATCCTGAAATCCGTAAACAGGTCGAAGACGGCATCTGGGAAGAAACACCGGAATCGCTGGTTGAACAAAAAGTTAACTGATGATGGCACCCGCGAAAGCGGGTGTTTTTCTGTATGGGAGAGAATGATGGGCAACCCCCGGCTGAAACGGGCGAGGATAACCCGGTGTGATGTGCTTTGAACGCGGGTACATCACCACAGAATAGCGTTCTGTGGTAACGATTCATTTAATAATGAGATTTACCATGAAACAAAAACACTGGTCTGTCTGTGAACGGCTGCATGAAACCGTCACAAACCCGAATATTCATATCAAAGGTACGCACAGTTATTACAGCGATTGCTGGGATAACGGCTTTGAAGCCTCTGTTGTCCGCTATTTGCAGGGCGATGAAATCAGCCGTGACTGGCAACTCAGCTGGAAAGTGGATGAGCTGTATATCGGGGATTATGTCTGTATCGGGGCCGAAGCCGTGATCCTGATGGGGGGTAATCATACACACCGCCATGACTGGTTCAGCCTTTATCCGTTTCCGGATATGATTGATGAGGCTTATACCGGCAAAGGGGATACCCGTATCGGTGACGGCGCCTGGATAGGTATGCGGGCCATGATTATGCCCGGTGTGACTATCGGGGAGGGTGCGGTGATTGCCGCGAACAGTGTGGTTGTCCGCGATGTACCACCCTATGCCATTGTTGGCGGTAACCCGGCGGCCTTTATCCGCAGCCGGTTTGATGGAAATACCATCAGCGAATTGCTGGCCCTGTCTCTTTATGACTGGCCGCAGGCGAAGTTTGATGCGCTGAAGCCACTAATTTGTTCGGCGGATCTTGCCGGGCTGAAAGTGGCGTCAGAACGGTATGACAGGACAGAAAAACTCACTCAGTCATAACTGACTTATTGAATACCCGCCGCGGCGGGTATTTTTTATCGTGCGTGTTCAGCCGCCTGCTGCAGAAAAACATCATGATGATTCGCGCTCAGAGCATAGCACTGCCGCAGTGAAGTCGTCATAATACCCGCCCGTGATAGTCTGTCCGTTGTGAATAATCCGGTGGACATATTTTCCGGTAAAGGGGCTGTGCCGGCATCGTGCCGGATAACATTGAACAGGATAAAGAAAGATGTGGCGTAGTGTGTGTCTGGTGTGTGTGCTGATACTGACAGGATGCAGTAATCAGAGCCGGTATATTGATCGTGGTGAGTTTATTGTTGATCAGCGGAATATCAAAGAACCGTGGTTATCCAAACCGAATAATTATCTGGTTTTTCATTATACCGCGCTTAATGATGAGGCATCACTGCGTGTGCTGACCGCAGGCGGGGTGAGTGTTCAGTATCTGGTACCGACAATCCCGGCTGTCCGCGATGGTAAACCGGTGGTATTGCAGCTGGTGCCGGAGGGCAGTGAAGCCTGGCATGCCGGAAAAAGTTACTGGCGCGGCGAAAGCAGCCTGAATAAAAGCTCAGTCGGGGTAGAGATTGTCAATCCGGGGACAGTGAAAATGTCTGTCGGGCAGCGCTGGGTGCCGTATCAGACCGCTCAGATAGATCTGATTGTGAAACTGGCACAGGATGTGATCGCCCGGCGTAATATTGCCCCGCAAAATGTGGTCGGGCACAGTGATATCGCGCCGCAGCGCAAACTGGATCCGGGGCCGATGTTCCCGTGGGAATACCTGGCAAAACGCGGGATCGGTGCCTGGCCGGATGCGGCTGATGTGAAACGTTTTCTCGGCAACCGTCATCCGTCGGATAACATCAGCGTTGGAGAGTTACAGCAGGCACTGAAAAAATACGGCTATGAAATGACAGTAACCGGTAAGGCGGACGGAAAAACCCGTAATGTGATTAAAGCGTTCCAGATGCATTTTCGCTCTCATAACGTTAACGGGGAAGCGGACGCGGAGACGCTGGCGCTGATGAAAGCCCTTCTGAAAAAATACGGCGCACAATAACCCTGTTATCTGTCAGGTGATAAATTATGCTGTTTTGTTATGGTAAGGGCATTCACAGGAACGGTACAACAGGAGTGACAGAGTGAAAAAACGCATTCTGATTGGCTTATCCGGTATTATTTGTCTCTTATTGATAACAATGGCGAAAGGTATGGCAGAAACACATAAAACTGAGATGGTCACTGCCGCAGAACAGGGTGATCTCGTGACGGTTCAGCAGTTAATCGGAGAGGGCGGGGATATTGAGCAGCGTGATAACCGTCTGCGCACACCGCTGATGGCGGCAGTACACGGTAACCGTATTATCGTGGCACGCTATCTGATTGAACAGGGCGCCGATGTGAATGCCGCAGATGCCATTATGGATACGCCGTATTTATATGCCGGCGCGCGCGGGTTACAGGATATTCTGGAAATGACGCTCAGTCACGGGGCAGACCTGAAAAGTACAAACCGTTATGGTGGCACGGCACTGATCCCTGCGTCAGAGCGCGGACATGTCAACACAGTGAAGACGCTGATTGATGCCGGGGTGAATGTTAACCATGTCAATAATCTTGGCTGGACAGCGCTGATTGAAGCGATCATCCTCGGCGACGGCAGTCAGAAGTATGAGGATATTGTCACGTTGCTGATTGAAGGCGGAACGGACGTTAATCTGCCGGATGGCTCCGGAGATTCACCACTGACCCTGGCAAAACGTCATGGCTACCGTAATCTGGTCGCTGTTCTGGAACAGGCGGGAGCACACTGAACTGCCGCACATCATAAATAACGGAAAAAAAGCCCGGTCAGATGACCGGGCTTTTGTGTGTTTACGCAGTCACATCCGGCTGCGGTTTTGCCGGTCTCATATTGCCGGCAACAAACGAGATGATAAAGGCAATCACACCCGGCAGTAACCAGCCGATCCCTTCTTTAAACAGCGGCATCCGGTGTAATACCGCCAGCACATTTTCACTGAGCAGACCGATGTTATTCAGGGTGTCGAACGCACTCATCACCACCAGCACCGCGACAGTAAAGCCGTAGGTAAAGCGCGGGTTACGCATTTTACGGCGCGCAAACTGCAGGAACACCAGCGCAACGGTGGTCGGATAAATCAGCAGCAGCACCGGAATGGTGACGCGCAGCAGCGTATCCAGACCGAAGGTGGAGACAATGGTGGTCAGCAGTGTGGATACCACTACCCAGAAACGGTAGTCCAGGCGCGGGTTGAATGTCGCGAAGAAATCCGCACAGGCACTGGTCACGCCGACAAAGGTGGTCATACTGGCGAGCAGTACGATACCGCACATCAGCCAGGTACCGAGCGCGCCGTAAAGGGCATCGACATAACGGGAGAAAATCTGTCCGCCGTTGGTGGCTGTCTGTGACACCGCATCACTGGTTGCACCCAAATAAAACAGACAGATGTAGAGTGCAGCCAGCAGGCCGACCGCAATCAGCCCGGCTTTGATAGTGATAACCACCACTTCCTGCGGTGAGGTGATCCCGCGTGATGCCAGGGCTCGGGCAACAATACCGCCGAATGCCATTGCCGACAGCACATCCATGGTCTGATAACCATCAACGATGCCGGAGAAGAACGCAAAATCCACATACTGATTGATCGGTTCATTAATCGGTGACAGCGGTGTGCGCACCACGGCGATCCCCACAGCGACCAGCAGGAACAGCAGCGCCGGGGTCATAAACTTACCGATGGCACTGATCATCGTTCCCTGTTTAAGCATAAAAAACAGGGAAACGAAGTTAAACACAAAGGCAAAAATCAGATGGCTGGCGGTGCTTTTCTCAACAAAACCGAGCGGCAGAAAACCCAGTTCATACGCGGTGTTGGTGACACGCGGCATGGCGAATGTTGAGCCGAGGATCAGATAGAGCGCTACCCAGAATGTCACCGAAACCCAGCGCGGCAGATCGACAGAAAGCCGTTCACCACGGCCTTTGACCGCAACAGTAATCAGGGTGAGAAACGGCAGAACGACGCCGGTGACGATAAATCCGAGGGAGGTACTGAACCAGTCAGTACCCGAGTGATAACCCGCCATCGGCGGAAAAATGATATTGCCCGCACCCAGGAAAAGCGCAAAAACCATCATCCCGAGAACGAGCATGTCTTTTGTTGAAAACATAAAACAACCTGTACATGTTAAAATTAAATACTGTGATTTAGTTATTTTTTAAATGAAACCGTCAAAATAGTAACAAAATACAGGTTGATTAAAAGACGCTGAAGAGTAAACGGAACAAATTCCCTGATTAGGGGAATTTGAAAAAATATAATCCCGGTCACACAAACTTTTCTATGGCTGCCGCCACACCATCCTCATCATTGGAGGTTGTCACATATCCGGATTTCTGCTTGATGTGGTCAGCGGCGTTGCCCATAGCGACACCCACTCCGGCGTACTCCAGCATGGAAATATCATTGTTCTGATCGCCGATACACATGACTTTGTCCGGTGTCAGCCCCAGTTTTTCAGTGACCAGTGCAACGGCACGCCCTTTGGTGGCATTTTTGGCCGAAATCTCCACAAAATGCGGCGCCGTCCGCAGAATATTGTAACTGTCAAAGGAGATCTGCGGGATATACCCGGCGGCTTCACTCAGACGCACCGGGTTATCAACCATCATAAACTTGCTGAACTGCATTTCGCTGCTCATTTCCGCCAGCGGGCAGTAGTACAGTTGTGTTTGTGTCAGATAAGCATCCATCAGAGTATAGTGGCTGATATCACGGTTTGTGGTGAACATTTCGCCGTTACTCAGCACGTGGAAATGTACGTTTATGTCGCGGGCGAGCGCTTCAAAATAACGGTAGTCCTCAAAATCCATCAGCGTTTCAATAACCGGTTCGCCGGTTTCAGCATCATGAATCACCGCACCGTTGTTACTGATACAGTAATAACCGGCCTGATCCAGCCCTAATTCTCTGAGATAGGGCAGAATGCCGTTAAACGGGCGGCCGGACGTCAGGATGATATGAAGACCTTTCTCTTTTGCGCGGGTGACAGCAGCACTGACAGCGGGGGTAATCTGATGGTGAGAGTTAAGCAGGGTGCCATCGAGGTCAATGGCGATAAGTTTTACGGACATGCAGGCTCCTGAAAACAGCGGCAACAAAATAACAGACAGTTAAAATGTTATGCCGCCATTCGGGGGGGATGTCAATAAAGTCGCCTGTTGTGCGATAAGATTGCCGTTATTCATCAAAAACAGCTGAATACGCCGTATATTGTGCTGTGGCAGGAATTTCTCCTGCCGATCCGAATGCGGAATGGGATAGTTGAAATCATATGGCTAAATATAATTTTGTTATTAATTGTTTAAGTTGCCTTAGTTACAGTCGTGAGTGAAATGCCACGGCTCTTTGATATCCAGGATGATATCCGGGTTTTGGCGGTAGTCGTAAGGGGTGATGTTATATTCTTTGCGGAACATATAGGTGAAATGAGATTGTGACCCGAAACCGAAATCAAGGGCGATATCAAAGATAGTCTGTTCACTCTGGCGCAGGGCGTTAACCGCACCGGCCAGACGGCGCTGACGGATGTATTTGCCGAGCGAGATACCGGCAACTTCTTTGAAGATCTTCTGCATATGCCAGAGCGAGTACCCGGAATAGGCAGCCAGTTCTTCGAGGTGGATGACACGACCCGTGTGGTTTTCTATCCATTTGCTAAGTGCGCACACAAGTGCGACATGATTATCTTGCGGCATTGATGATTTCGGCTCAGTTTCAGGGTTTTCCAAGTATACAAGTTTATTTCATTATGACAAAACAGGGTGTTATCTGTTTATGCGCTTCCTGCTGATGAAATGAATTTTTTTGTGAAACAGCACACTCATTCCGCTAAAGTATGTGACGATACCGGAATGTAACGAAATCTTGTTAACGGGTATAATTCAGATGAAAATAGGCGAAACATGAAAAAAATCATAATTATCCTGCTGCTGATTGTTGCCGGTGTATTTTTTTATATTGCGGCGCTCGATAAGTACTGCGATCAGCGTGAGGGTTTTATGCTGGGAATCTGTGAGATTACGAAATTTATTCCGTCAGACAAGGGCTGAGTTTTGCCTTTTCCCTCTGATTATCTTGTTGCTAACGGTATTCAAGGCAGCAAAATGATGTTTTAATAACGGGCTTAAACTTTTCAGGATGCAGTGATGCACGACGCAGAATAATAATATAGCCGTTACAGAGGATCTAATGTCAGAAGTACAGCAGGAGCAGACGCTCAAGCGCGGATTAAAAAACAGACACATACAGCTTATCGCTCTGGGTGGTGCTGTGGGTACGGGGCTGTTTCTGGGAACAGCCACAACGATTCAGATGGCGGGACCTTCTGTCCTGCTCGGTTATGCAGTCGCCGGGTTTATTGCGTTTCTGATCATGCGCCAGCTTGGCGAAATGGTGGCGGAAGAGCCGGTGAGCGGGTCATTCAGCCATTTTGCCCATAAATACTGGTGTGGTTTTGCCGGCTTTTTATCCGGCTGGAACTACTGGGCGATGTTTGTCCTGGTCGGCATGGCGGAACTGACGGCGGTCGGCGAGTATATCAAGTTCTGGTGGGATGTTCCGACCTGGATCTCTGCGGCAGTTTTCTTTGTGCTGATAAACCTGGTTAATCTGGTGAACGTCAAGGTTTACGGAGAAACTGAATTCTGGTTTGCCATGATCAAAGTGGTGGCCATTCTCGGCATGATTGCCTTTGGTGCTTATCTGCTGATCAGCGGTAACGGCGGCCCGCAGGCTTCTGTCACTAACCTCTGGGAGCTCGGCGGATTTATGCCGCATGGCTGGAGCGGTCTGCTTTTCGCAATGGCGATTATCATGTTCTCCTTCGGCGGCCTCGAACTGGTCGGTCTGGCGGCAGCGGAAGCGGAAAACCCGCGTTACAGCATTCCGAAAGCCATCAATCAGGTGGTTTACCGTATCCTGATTTTCTATATCGGTTCCATTACCGTTATCCTTTCTCTCTATCCGTGGACAAACATTGTCGAGAACGTCAGTCCGTTTGTGCTGATCTTCCGTGAAATCGGCCATGCTTTTGGTGCCGCGGATTCTGTGCAGGGCAATATTAACCTGTGGATTGCTCATGCGCTGAACGTGGTGGTACTGACCGCCGCTCTCTCTGTTTATAACAGCGGCGTTTACAGCAACAGCCGCATGCTCTACAGCCTGGCCCGGCAGGGCAATGCGCCATCCTTCCTGCAGCGTATCAGCCCGCGCGGGGTGCCGGTAAACTCGATTATGCTGTCCGGCCTGGTCACCTCAGTGGGGATCCTGATCAACTACCTGCTGCCGAAAGAAGCATTCTCGCTGCTGATGTCGCTGGTGGTCACCACGCTGGTGATTAACTGGATCATGATTTGTATCTCTAACCTGAAATTCCGTCAGGCGAAGATAAAAGAGGGCGTGGAGCCGTTCTTTAAGGCACTGTGGTATCCGTGGGGCAACTATATCTGTCTTGCGTTCCTGGCCTTTATCCTGGTGCTGATCGCGCTGATGGAGCCGTTACGGATATCAGTGATCCTGCTGCCGTTCTGGATTGGCTTCCTGTGGCTGACATACCGCTATTATGAACGCCGCCGTGCCGCGAAAGCATAACTGCTGATAATAAAAAACTGGGGAAAAATCCCCGGTTTTTTATGTTCAGGAATACTTAAAACTGCCAGCGGGCCCACATAAACAGGACGTTACCGTTATTGTACGTGCCCGGAATATAAGTGGCCTGAATCGCCAGGCGGTTATATTCCACCGATGCCAGCGGCAGCGGTACCGGGATCGGGATATAGTGATAGTCATCCCGCGCAGTCACACCAATGGTAAAGCCGACACCGGCTTTGAAACCATCCTGTCCCTGCGGCATCCACATCTTCTGGAACCCGTAACCGACAATCGGCTCCCATTTATTGTGTGAATCCTTAAACGCCATGGCGTACAGACTGTGCCAGTCGTTATCCTCATCATAGTAGGATTTGCCGAACCCTGCCCCCCACGGCTTTTCATTGTATTTATCTGTTTTTTCTTTGTCGTAGGTCAGACGGTTATGCCATGTCCAGAACGGAACATATAAATCATACTGGTCTGACTGCCAGACGTTGGTGACATTGCGTTTAAATGTTCCCCACAGTCCTTCTGAAGCTGCTGTATCATTTGTGACGCTGTCACTCTTTGATGTGTCCTGCTCCTGTGCTGCTGCGGGCTGTCCGGCCATCAGCAGGGAGGTAAGCGTCAGGGCGCTGATTGTGCTTAAAGAAAGCTTCATGAATGACTCCTGGTGTGACAATAATCATTTATCCTAAAACGATTATTCTGCTCATAACAAAAGATTGTAATTAATAGATAACAATAATAATAACATATATTTCATATTATTTTTATACTGCCTGTCCGGTTTAAATCTAAACAAAATATCAACGGACCCCGGTACCCGGCAGATTCTTAGCACGGAAATAATGAAGTAAGGCAGCTTATCGTTCTTGCAGAAAAGACACAAAGTTGTAATTTCTTTATATGTTTAAACACAAGCGGTTATCAAATTTGCGTATAACGTTACCGGAACATGTTATTAATATTTCTAAATATGTGCACCAGATCTTCCCGCTGAAAAAATCGCTTGATTTCCGACCTGTCCTATGTGATAACTCAAATGGGTAAACGAGGTACGCTTCTGTTTTTTAAGCAGTAACGACTAGTTTGTATACGCCGGTTATCGGCAAATTTGTAGGATAGGAATTTTATCAATGGCTAAACTTAAAGGCACCGTTAAGTGGTTTAACGAATCAAAAGGTTTTGGTTTCATCACTCCGGCTGATGGCAGCAAAGACGTGTTCGTACACTTCTCTGCAATCATGACCGATGGTTTCAAAACACTTGCTGAAGGCCAACAAGTTGAATTTGAAGTGCAGGATGGTCCTAAAGGCCCTGCTGCTGCCAACGTCACTAAAGCATAATTATCGCCGGCAGCAATACTGCCTCTGATAGTTGGTTTTACCAGCGTGGTTAACGCGACAGCCTGATAGCCGTTTCAACAACGAGTGTATATCACTGACGCAAATTCAGACCCTGTGCCCTTGCGGCATGGGGTTTTTTATTGCCTGTTCTGCGGTGGTTTCCTGTCAGCGGATGCGTATAATTCACTATACAGAGTGGTTCAGCAAACAGGAGATATCAGGGTGAGAATCAACGCATTAACCATTGCAGGAACGGATCCGAGCGGCGGCGCAGGTATTCAGGCAGATTTAAAAACCTTTTCCGCACTGGGCGTTTACGGCACCACGGTAATGACAGCGCTGGTGGCACAAAATACCTGTGGCGTGAATTCTGTTCATTCTGTCCCGCCGGAATTTGTCGCAGCACAACTGGATGCGGTACTGACGGACGTCAGAATTGACAGCGCCAAGATCGGTATGTTGTCTGACGGCGGTGTGATCCGCACCGTGGCTGAGAAATTGCGTCAGTATCCTGTGCCGTATGTGGTGCTGGACACAGTGATGCTGGCGAAAAGCGGCGATCCGCTGCTGAAAGCCGAAGCGGTTGATTTACTGATCTCTGAATTATTACCTCACGTTTCGATTATCACCCCCAATCTGCCCGAAGCGGCGGCATTACTGAAAACGGCTGCCGCCACAGATGAAAAAATGATGCAGCAGCAGGGCGAGGCACTAATGGCCGCCGGGGCAAACGCCGTATTGCTGAAAGGCGGTCATCTGGATAACGCTGAAAGCCCTGACTGGCTGTTTCTGCCGGAAGGCCGTCACCGCTTTACCTCAACCCGTATTCCGACTAAAAACAGCCACGGCACCGGCTGCACATTATCTGCGGCAATGGCGGCATTGCGTCCGCAGTGTGCGGACTGGGCGGAAACCACGGAGGCGGCAAAACAGTATCTGCACGGGGCGCTGGCGGCGGCAGACAGCCTTGAAGTAGGCCACGGACATGGTCCGGTTCACCATTTTTATCAGTGGTGGTGATATCGCACGATAATTGGTGTATATTGCGCGCTTTTCAGGGGGGAAGATATGGAAACGGGTTCATCTGTGCGTCTTAATAAATACATCAGCGAAAGCGGCATCTGCTCCCGCCGGGATGCGGACCGCTACATTGAGCAGGGATTGGTCCTGATCAACGGCAAACGTGCGGCTATCGGCTCACAGGTGATGCCGGGTGATGTGGTTAAAGTCAATGGTCAGCTGATTGAGGCGCGGGAGCAGGATGATCTGGTGCTGATTGCCCTTAATAAACCGGTGGGCATTGTCAGCACCACCGATGACGGCGAGAAAGACAATATAGTCGATTTCGTCAATCACAGCACCCGTATCTTCCCTATCGGTCGCCTGGATAAAGATTCTCAGGGATTGATTTTCCTGACTAACCACGGCGATCTGGTCAACAAAATTCTGCGTGCCGGTAACGATCACCAGAAAGAGTATGTGGTGACGGTCAATAAACCGATCACCGATGATTTTATCCGTGGTATGGGCGCGGGTGTGCCGATCCTCGGTACGGTCACCAAAAAATGTAAAGTGAAGCAGGAAGCGCCGTTTGTTTTCCGCATCACGCTGATTCAGGGGCTGAACCGTCAAATCCGCCGCATGTGTGAACATTTCGGCTATGAAGTGACGAAACTCGAGCGCGTCCGCATCATGAATATCAGCCTGACCGGGATCCCGGTGGGCGAATGGCGTGATTTAACGGATGATGAGCTGGTCGAACTCTTTGATGCGATTGAAAAATCCTCCTCTGAAGATAAAAAAGTCAAAAAGCCGGCTGCAAAACCACAGAAGCGCGATAATAAAATTAAAGTAGCTCCGCCGGTTTATCCGGGGTCAGACAAACAGCAGAAGAAGAAAGAAAGCGGTAATGATAATAACCGCCAGCGTTTTGCTCAGGCAGGGCGGAAGAAGAAGAAACGATAATTATCTGTCTGCTGAAAAGTAATCTGCAGCTCCCCGGAACAAACAGGGAACACAAAAAAATCAGGCCGGTTATCCGGCCTGTTCTGCATTTAAGCAATCGTCACTTTCTTATCGAGATACACATCCTGCACCGCATTAATCAGTGCCACCCCGTCTTTCATCGATTTCTTAAAGGCTTTACGGCCCAGGATCAGCCCCATACCCCCGGCACGTTTGTTGATCACCGCAGTACGGACCGCATCCGCGAGGTCATTATTACCGGATGCACCACCGGAGTTAATCAGCCCCGCACGGCCCATATAGCAGTTCGCCAGCTGATAACGGACCAGATCAATCGGGTTATCCGTGGTCAGCGTGCTGTAAACACGCTCATCAGTATGGCTGAAGCCGATAGCTTTAAAGCCGCCGTTATTTTCCGCCATTTTCTGTTTGACGATATCCGCACCGATTGTCGCCGCAAGGTGGTTTGCCTGGCCGGTTAAATCCGCGCTGGCGTGATAATCCACCCCGTCTTTTTTGAAGGCCGGGTTGCGCAGGTAGGCCCACAGTACCGTCACCATGCCCAGTTCATGGGCGCGTTCAAAGGCCGCAGAGATTTCCTCTATCTGACGGCGGGATTCCGGTGAACCGAAATAAATCGTTGCCCCGACTGCCACTGCACCCATTTCGAAAGCCTGCTCAACACTGGCGTACAGTGTCTGATCATACTGCGCAGGCAGGCTCAGGGTTTCATTGTGGTTGATTTTGACAAGGAACGGGATGCGGTGTGCATAGCGGCGGGCAACAGACGCCAGTACGCCGTAAGTGGATGCCACGCAGTTACAGCCTGCCTCGATAGCCAGCTCGACAATGTTTTTCGGATCAAAATAGAGCGGGTTAGCGGCAAAAGAGGCCGCCGCAGAGTGCTCAACGCCCTGATCCACCGGCAGAATGGAGAGGTAACCGGTTCCCGCCAGACGACCGTGATTAAACAGCGACTGCATGGAACGCAGCACGGTATTCGGCCGGTTATTATCAATCATCACACGGGTGACAAAGTCATCGCCCGGCAGATAAAGATTGTCTTTGGGAATGGTGGTGCAGGTATGTTCAAGAAGAGATGATGCATCATTGCCTAACAACTTAACGATATCAGTCATGGTATATAAACTCCGATTCCTGTAGCGTGTTATAAAATTGTCACGGATTGTCGTGGATTGTGTTTAAGATAACAACCCGCAGTGTGGCGGTAACCGGCACTGGATCGCTTCAGGCAGCACGGAAACGGTGAATTGCTGACCTGTCAGCGGTTCGCCGTCGAGATTAAACACCATCTCATGTGCCGCGCTGATAGTGATCCGTGTGCTGCGCTTCATGATAACGCCTTCCGCTTCACCCTCATTAAAGAGGCTGTTCCAGAGTGAGCGCGGCCAGTTGCGTTCCGGCAGAATACTGAGGTTAAGCAGACCATCGTTGATCCGCGCATCCGGGCACAGTTTATGCCCGCCGCCCGCCTGGCAGCCGTTGCCGACACCAATCACCAGCGCGTCATCCTGCCAGTGGAAATCATCACAGCTGATCGTGCAGTGGTCCGCTTTCAGCAAATCGCTGCGTGTCAGGCCGTGGAGAAAATACGCGGCACCGCCGAAGGTACTTTTCAGGGCTTCCGGGGTATCTGTGGTAATTTTCGGGCCGAATCCGCCGGTGGCCATATTGATGAAATAATGAGATTCATTGATACAGCCGATATCAATGGCGACCGCGCTGCTCCTGGCGGCCAGTAGCAGGGCTTTGGTTTTATCTGCCGGTATGCCGGCTGCGGTGGCAAAATCATTGGCGGTGCCGAGCGGCAGAATACCGAGAACAGGGCGTTTTTCAGCCGGATAGGTCATCAGAGCACTGCACACGGCATTAATCGTACCGTCGCCTCCGGCGGCAATCACGGTGGCGGTTTTCAGCTGACGGGCTTCGCGGACAAAGCGGGGAATATCTTCCGGTTCCCATGTCACCCGCACCTGAATGTCTTCTCCGCTTTCCCGTAAGTGCCGGACAGCCTGACGAATACCGTCATCACCGGCGCGTTTTCCGTTAAGAACCACTATATGCGTTTCCGCCATACCAGACTCCGTGTTCAGATTACGTCTTTTAAAGATAACAAACACAGACGGTTTATGCCCGGAAAAATGGCAGGGGGAAAAAAGGGAAGGGCACAAAAAGAAAAGGTTGGCTCAAGGGAGATTGAGCCAACCAAGGAGGTGGTTCCTGGTATTACATGTTGCGTTTTAGTTCTTCATTTTCTTGTCCGATACTACGAAATAACCAAAGTGATTGTTGTGATCGGATTCGAAAATTCAGAATTTTACCCGTTTGTGACCGCAGCATCGGTAAATTCCGGCATATGCGGATTACGGGTGCTGGTGCCCGGTAAATTACGGATCAGCAAGGCAAATTCCAGGTTCACGTCATCCGGTACCGGCAGATAGACAATATGACCGTTACCCGGCGCGACATCGGTGGCTTCCCCTTTGCGGTTATTCATGGCATCGAGGATAAAGCTGATATTGCCGTTCGGGGTCATCAGTTCCAGGCTGTCGCCGACGGAGAATTTGTTTTTGACATCCACTTCAGCGAGGCCGTTCACGCGGTTGCCGGTAAACTCGCCGACAAACTGCTGGGAATCAGAAACGGAATAACCGTACTCATAAGTCTGATAAGCGTCATGAGTATGACGGCGCAGGAACCCTTCGGTATAACCGCGGTGTGCCAGGCCTTCCAGCGTGGTCAGCAGAGACGGGTCAAATGGTTTTCCGGCAACGGCGTCATCAATGGCGCGGCGGTAAACCTGGGCGGTACGGGCGCAGTAATAGAAGGATTTGGTGCGGCCTTCAATTTTCAGGGAGTGAACGCCCATCTGTGTCAGTTTTTCGACATGCTCGATAGCCCGCAGATCTTTGGAGTTCATAATATAGGTGCCGTGCTCATCTTCGAACGCGGTCATATATTCCCCCGGACGCTGTGCTTCCTCAATCAGGAACACTTTGTCAGTCGGTGCGCCAACGCCGAGAGTCGGCTCAATATTTTTCACCGGGATAGGTTCCTGCTTGTGGACAATATTGCCGACCACATCTTCTTTGCCTTCTTCCACTTTATATTCCCAGCGGCAGGCATTAGTGCAGGTACCCTGGTTAGGGTCACGTTTGTTAATGTAACCGGAAAGCAGGCAGCGGCCGGAGTAGGCCATGCACAGTGCGCCGTGGACAAAGACTTCCAGTTCCATATCCGGCACATTTTTGCGGATATCGGCGATTTCATCGAGTGACAGTTCACGGGAGAGGATCACCCGGGTCAGTCCCATCTGATGCCAGAATTTGACGGTTGCCCAGTTTACGGCGTTGGCCTGAACGGATAAATGAATGTCCATTTGCGGGAAATGCTCGCGCACCATCATGATCAGACCGGGGTCAGACATAATCAGTGCGTCCGGCCCCATGGCGATCACCGGTTCCAGGTCACGGATAAACGTTTTCAGTTTGGCGTTATGCGGGGCGATATTGACCACGACATAGAATCTTTTACCCAGTTCGTGGGCTTCCTGAATGCCTTTGGCGAGGTTTTCGTGGTTAAATTCGTTGTTACGGACACGCAGGCTGTAACGCGGCTGTCCGGCATAGACGGCATCCGCACCATAGGCGAACGCATAGCGCATATTCTTCAGCGAGCCTGCCGGAGAGAGTAATTCGGGTGTAAACATAATGTATTCCGATCTGAGTTCAAGTCAGAACCTTCCCCGGAGGGGGAGGCGTAATCAAGGCGTTGGATTCTAGCGCGTCATCCGCCCGGTATCAAATGAATTACTGAAAATGGCATGAATATCGGATAACGATTTGATATAGTTTCGTTAAATTCAGTGACGCGGCGGAAAATCTCCGCTGCGTTATCATTTACTATAGTCTGTTACAGCGTGGATACATGGAAAAACGTCATATTGCAGTCTGGATCGGTCTGGTTCTTAACCTGGTTTTCCTGGGGATTATCTCCTATATTCCGGCGGCACTTGAGCCGTACCGGGATGAACTGGATTATCAGATGCAGCAACTGATTGAAGTCTTACCGTACGTGAAAATTCTGATGACCGGCGGGATTATTTTTATTCCGCTGGGCTTTATCTTTATCGTCGGTTACCTCTACGACTACAACCGTGTGATCTACCGTTCACTGAAAACAGTACCGAAACTGGCACAACTGCCGTTTGAGGTACTGCTGAAATTCAATAAACAGCGCCAGATCAATATGGTGATGCTGTACGGCGCGATCGGTGTGGTACTGCTGGTGATGGGGATGGATATCGGCGGGATCATGGTTGCTATGAGTATTGTCCTGCTGATTAACGCACGGCGTATCCAGTATTATCCGATGCTGGCAATTGTCGGCGATAACCTGCTGTTTACCCCGGGGCAGTATGCGGTCTGCTATGAAGCGCCGCTGAGTGCTTTCACTGTGATGACAAACAGCCGCTCGGTGCTGAAACTGCATATTAAGACCGGCGAACTGAACCGCGTCTTCCGTATTGCCAAATCCGATCTGGCAGAAGATGAAAATAACACGCTGGATAAAATCCTCGCACGGCTGGAACGTTCCACGCTGATACAGTAATCCGGAACCGTAAATAAAAAACGGCGGTCACGTCAGTTTCCGCCGTTTTTTACATCTCACCTCAGTCAGATTCAGATAATCGTGGCGGCAATAATCTCCGCCGGGCCACCTTCCCAGCGGTAACCCAGTCCGTAAACAGAATGAATAAAATCTCGGTCACTGTCCAGCAGCCCGAGCTTACGGCGCAGATTTTTGATATGGCTGTCAATCGTGCGATCTGTCACCACGCGGTAATCGTCATACAGATTATCCAGCAGCTGGTTGCGTGACAGTACCGTCCCCGGCTGTGACACCATGGTGCGCAGCAGACGGAATTCAACCTGGGTGAGATCCAGACTCTGTGCCCCGAAACGCACCTGATAATTCACCTCATCAATAATCAGGGTGTCACGTTTATCCTCTGCGGTATCGTTACTGCGCTGACAACGGCGCAGAATGGTTTTGATCCGCGCCACAACCTCACGCGGGCTGTAAGGCTTGCAGACATAATCATCCGCCCCGATTTCCAGCCCGAGCAGACGGTCAATCTCTTCGGTTTTGGCCGTGACCATCATGACGGGCACATCACTGAACTGACGGATTTCCCGGCAGAGTGTCAGGCCGTCTTTCTCCGGCAGCATCAGATCCAGTAAAATCAGATCCGGTCTGTTCTCCTGCACCCAGGCCGTCACTTCACCGCCGCGTGCCAGCCAGTGCGTACGGTAATGGGCTGCGTGCAGATAATCTGTCAGTAACTGAGCCAGTTTCGGCTCATCTTCCACAATAAGGATCAATTCAGCATGTTGTTCCATGCAGTCAACTCCTGTCAGTCAGGCGGGGCAGGATCAGGGTGATGGTCACGCCGCCGAGCGGGGACGCTGATGCACTTATCTGCCCGTGATGTGCTTCCGCGATTTTATCACAAATAGCAAGGCCGAGTCCGGATCCGCCGCTGGCCCGGTTGCGGGAGGATTCGCTGCGGTAGAAACGTTCAAAAATCTGTGAAAACTGTGCGTCGGTCAGCCCCGGCGCACTGTCTGACCAGTCAATTCGGATCTGTGTTTCATCCTGCTGCCCGCGTACTACAATCTGTCCGCCGCTGTCGGTATAGCGCAGGCTGTTTTCCAGCAGATTATGGAACAGCTGACCGAGCCGCGCGTCATCCCCGAAAACCATCAGAGTGTCCGGCAGTTCTGCCGTAACAGCGATATTTTTTTCCTGTAGCCGGTGGCGGAATACGCCGATGGAACGATTGATCACATCGGTCAGGTTACATAATTCTTTGCGGTAAGAGAGTGAGCCGCGATCAGATAATGAAAGCTGATGCAGGTCACTGACCAGTTTTGTCAGCGTCTGCACTTCCGCCAGCAAAGACGCCAGTGTTTCCGGTGTCGGCTGACGTATTCCGTCCTGAAGGGCTTCAAGTTCACCCTGTAACACCGCCAGCGGGGTACGCAGCTCGTGTGAGACATCCGCCATATAATCGCGGCGCATCAGCTCGTTTTTTTCCAGCGTGGAGGCGAGCTGATTAAAATCATCAGCCAGCCGGGCAATTTCATCTTTGCCGTGAACCGGCACACGGCTGCTGAAGTTACCTGCTGCCAGCTGGTGTGTGCCTTCCGCCAGCCGTTTGACCGGACGCAGGAAGCCGCGCGTCAGCAGCCAGGTGACCACCAGGGTGACCAGCAGAACCAGCGCCGAGACTATCCAGCTGGTACGTGCCTGCTGATGTGAAAAGCTTTGGTCGGCTGCCCGGTTGATCTTGTCATCTGCCGGCATGACCACCCAGCCGACGGTATTACCGTTATATTTTACCGGCTTACGGTAGAGTTCCCCTTTCGGCACCGGGCCGTGCCCGAACAGACGGCGATCATCCTCATCCAGCAGCCAGAAGCGCATTTTCCAGCCACGTTCCATATGCTGCATATGGCGGTCGGTATCCAGCGCCCGCAGTGCCTGCATAAAACCGCGCTGATTATTGCGCAGAAAATACCAGCTGCCGTAATCGGCATATTGTTCAGCGACAACATCGGCGATCATCTCCGTCCGGTCTTCGGCGGAGCGCTGAAGATAGCCGAGAAAGCCCTGTTCAAAACTGAAACGGATAGCCAGATGCATCGTCAGCACCACCAGCATACAGGTGGCAAAAATGGCAAGAAACAGTTTGTGGCCTATGCCGGTTTTCATGCATTTTCCTCCGTACTGAGAACGGATTGTCCGGCGGATCCACCGGTTTTTTTGCGGCGCAGCCGGTCAAAGAACAGGTAAATCACCGGCGTGGTATAGAGTGTCAGGATCTGACTGACCAGCAACCCGCCGACCACGGTTATTCCGAGCGGCTGGCGCAGTTCCGCGCCGTCTCCGCTGCCGAGTGCCAGCGGCAGCGCACCGAACAGCGCGGCCAGCGTGGTCATCAGGATCGGACGGAAGCGCAGCAGACAGGCCTGGAAAATCGCATCCCGCGCACTCTGCCCGCCGCGCTGGGCGGCAATGGCGAAGTCCACCATAATAATGGCATTTTTCTTCACAATCCCGATCAACAGCATTATTCCTATCAGCGCGATCAGGCTGAACGGCGTATCAAAGAAGCGCAGCGCCAGCAGTGCGCCGACCCCCGCGGAGGGCAGGGTGGATAAGATGGTCAGCGGATGAATAAAGCTCTCATACAGCATGCCGAGCACCAGATACACCGTGATAATGGCAGCGATAATCAGCAGCACCTGAGACTGTAATGTCTCCCGGAACAGCTGTGCGGTTCCGGCAAAGGTACCGCGCACCCCGGACGGCACACCCAGCTCCACCATGGTGCGCTCTACCGCCGCCACGGCATCTGACAGGGAATAGCCTTCCGCCACATTAAAGCCGATCGTTGAGGCCGCTGACAATCCCTGATGGTTAACACTCAGCGGTGCATTCGCCGGACGCCATTGTGCGAAATACGCCAGCGGAACCGGTTGTCCCTCTTTATTGATGACAAACATTTTGTCCAGCGCGCTGACATCCTGTGTATATTGCGGCGCGACTTCCATCACTACTTTATACTGGTTCAGCGGTTCATAAATGGTGGAGATCTGCCGCTGACCGAAGGCGTTATTCAGCAGGTTATTGGCATCATTAACACTGATCCCGAGCTGCGCCATCACATCACGATCATAGGTCAGCGCCATTTCCGCGCCTTTATCTTCTTTATCCGAGTTGACATCGGTCAGCTGCGGCAGTTCGCCGAGGGCTTTGCGGATTTTCGGCTCCCATTCGCGCAGCAGGGATAAATCATCCGCCAGCAGGGAATACTGATAACTGGAGTTAGACTGACGCCCGCCTGCCCGCACATCCTGTACCGGGATCAGGAACAGATTGGCACCCGGTTCATCCGCGAGGGTGATACGCAGCCGGTTGATCACATCCTGGGCGCTGTCTGTCCGCTCATCCAGCGGATTGAGTGAGATAAACATAAACCCGCTGTTTACCCGCCCGCCGCCGGTAAAGCCGGTGACACTGGCAACATCTTTATCACTGTGAATGCGCTGCATAAAGGTGCGCATTTTCTGCTCCATCGACTGGAACGAAATGCTCTGGTCAGCACGGACAAAACCCAGCAGTCGCCCGGTATCCTGATCCGGGAAAAAGGTTTTTGGTACAGAGATATAGAGCCAGACCGCGAGAGCAATGGTGCCGGTGAAAATCAGCAGCACCCAGCGGCTGTGTGCCAGTACCACGGTCAGGCTGCGCCCGTACCATTGCTGGATGCGGAACAGGATCCGGCCCGCGCCGCGTTTGCGCTCCCGTGCCGGTGCCGCACGATTTTTCAGCAGATGTGCGCAGAGCATCGGAGTGAGTGTCAGGGAGATCACCAGCGAGATAGCAATGGCGGTGGTCAGGGTGATGGCAAATTCGCGGAACAACCGCCCGACCAGGCCATCCATCAGCAGCAGCGGGATAAACACCGCCACCAGGGAGATGCTCATGGAAAGCACGGTAAAACCGACTTCGCTGACCCCTTTGAGGGCGGCTTCTTTCGGTTTCAGTCCGTTTTCAATATGACGGGCGATATTTTCCAGCACCACAATCGCGTCATCCACCACAAAGCCGGTGGCGACGGTCAGGGCCATCAATGACAGGTTATTGAGGCTGAAGCCACACAGATACATGGCACTGAAGGTACCGATAAGGGAGACAGGCACGGCCAGCGCCGGGATAATGGTGGCGCGTCCGGAGCGCAGAAACAGGAATACCACCAGGATCACCAGCCCCACCGCAATGGTCAGTGCGCGTTCCACTTCGGTCAGTGAGGCGCGGATGGTCGGTGTGCGATCCTGCGCGACCTGCAAATCCACACTGGCGGGAATGGCATCCTGTAATACCGGCAGCTGTTCGCGGATACGGGCCACGGTGGCGATAATATTGGCACCGGCTTCACGGCGGATCACCAGCAGGATCGCAGGTTTGCCGTTGCTCATTCCGGCAGCGCGGACGTTTTGTACCGAGTCTTTCACAGTGGCAACATCGGCCAGGCGTACCGCCGCGCCGTCATTGTAATGCACAATCAGCGGACGATAATCCTCCGCCGTTTTCAGTTCACTGTTACTGTCAATCTGCCAGCGGCGTTCATTGTCAGACAGCGATCCCTGCGGACGCAGTACGTTGGCATCGGTAATCACTTTGCGCACGCTGTCGAGGGAAACGCCCTGGTTAAACAGCTGTGACGGATTAAGCTCCACACGCACAGCAGGCAGCGAGCCGCCGCCGACTGAAACCTCACTCACGCCTTCAATCTGCGACAGGCGCTGTGCCAGCCGGGTGGAGGCGATATCATAGAGTTTGCCGGTATCGAGGGTGTCCGATGTCAGCGTCAGGATCATAATCGGTGCATCGGACGGGTTGGATTTATAGTAACGGGGGCGTGACGGCATCCCGGACGGCAGCAGGTTCTGCGCGGCGTTGAGTGCCGCCTGCACATCCCGTGCGGCACCGTTGATATCGCGGTTAAGCTCAAATTCCAGGGTGATACTGGTACTGCCGAGGGAGCTGGAGGATGTCATTTCTGATACCCCGGCTATCTGCCCGAGTGAGCGCTCCAGCGGCGTGGCGACAGAGGAGGCCATGGTTTCCGGCGAGGCACCCGGCAGTGAGGCCGTGACATTAATCACCGGATAATCCACCTGCGGCAGCGGTGCCACCGGCAGAAACAGGAAGCTGATCGCCCCGCACAGGGTGATGGCGAGGCTTATCAGCGTCGTCGCCACCGGGCGGGCGATAAACAGGGCGAACAGCCTCATGATGAGGCTCCTGTGTTGTCACTTTCCGGGGTAAACCGGGCGTTATCGCGCCAGTGAGACAGGCGGTCAAACAGCAGGTAAATCACCGGGGTGGTAAAGAGGGTCAGGATCTGGCTCATAATCAGCCCGCCGACCATACAGACCCCCAGTGGCTGGCGCAGCTCGGCACCAACCCCGGTACTGAGCATCAGCGGCACCGCACCAAACAGCGCAGCCATGGTGGTCATCAGGATCGGGCGGAAACGCAGAAGACACGCCTGATAGATCGCATCATACGGCGACAGCCCCTGTTCGCGTTCTGCGGCGAGGGCGAAGTCAATCATCATAATGGCGTTTTTCTTCACAATCCCGATCAGCAGAATAATACCGATAATCGCAATCACATCCAGCTCATTGCCCGCCATCATCAGCGCCAGCAGGGCACCGACCCCGGCAGTGGGCAGGGTGGAGAGGATAGTAATCGGGTGAATAAAACTTTCATACAGAATGCCGAGTACAATATACATTGCGACCACAGCGGCGAGGATCAGCCACAGGGTATTGGACAGGGCATTTTCAAAGGCGAGAGTCGCGCCCTGGAATTGGGTGGTGATATCTTTTGGCAGGCCGATACGCTGCTCTGCTGATTTCACTGCATTAACAGCCGCTTCCAGCGAACCGCCCGCCGGGATATTAAAGGAGAAAGTGGCGGACGGGAACTGCGCCAGATGATTGATCGCCAGCGGCCCGAAGCGCTGCGAGACAGTGGCAAAGGCTGACAACGGCACCGAATTGCCGTCTTTGTTGGTCAGACGGATACTGCTGAGCGCATCCGCGCCCGGTGTCAGCGCGGTGTTATTTTCCAGCACCACGCGGTACTGGCTGGCCTGGGTATAAATTGTGGAGATCAGACGCTGACCGAACGCATTATACAGTGCGTTATCAATGTTGGTCATGGTCAGCCCCAGCCGTGATGCGGTATCGCGGTCAATATCGATATAAGCCACCAGCCCTTTGTTCTGCCAGTCATTGCCGGTGTCGGTCAGGGCATCACTGCGCTCTAATTCTGTCATCAGACGCGGCACCCACAGATCCAGTTCCTCAAGGGAATTCGCCTGTAAGGTAAACTGATACTGGGTGCGGGAGGTCTGGGTATCGATAGTCAGATCCTGAGACGGCTGGAGATACAGCTTCACCCCGGGCAGGGTATCGGCCTTTTCCTGTAACCGCGTGATGATAGCTTCCGCGCGGTCAGCCCGCTCAGACAGCGGTTTCAGGGTGATTTGCAGACGCCCGGTGTTCAGTGTGGCATTGCTGCCGTCGATACCGGCAAAGGCAGCGATATTGGCGACCGCCGGGTCATCCGCCAGCAGACGGCTGATCGCCTGTTGTTTCTCACTCATAGCCTGAAACGACACGGACTGCGGGGCTTCCAGCGTTCCCTGAATCAGTCCGTTATCCTGGATCGGGAAAAAACCTTTCGGAATAAACAGATAGAGGATGACGGTGAGCGCCATGGTACTGAACGCAACGCCGAGTGTCAGCCATTGGTGGCGCAGCACCCACGTCAGCCAGCGACCGTAACCGGCAATCACCCGCTCAAAAAAGCGTTCGGTGGCGCGGTTAAAGCGGTTATGGCGGTGAGCAGATTCCGGTTTCAGGAACCGGGCGCACATCATCGGTGTCAGTGTCAGTGACACGATACCGGAAATCAGGATCGCCACCGCAAGGGTGATGGCAAACTCACGGAACAGGCGACCGACAATATCCCCCATAAATAACAGAGGGATTAACACGGCAATCAGTGAGAAGGTCAGTGAGATAATGGTAAAGCCAATCTCACCGGCACCTTTCAGGGCAGCGGTCAGCGGTTTGTCGCCTTTTTCCAGATAGCGGGCGATGTTTTCCACCACCACAATTGCATCATCCACCACAAATCCGGTGGCGATAGTCAGCGCCATCAGTGTCAGATTATTGACGGAAAAGCCGCAGAAATACATCACCGCGAACGTACCGACCAGCGAGAGTGGTACCGCCACGCCGGGGATCAGCGTCGCAGCCATATTGCGCAGGAACAGGTACATCACCATGATCACCAGCGCAATAGCTAAGAATAATTCAAACTGCACATCTTTGACTGAGGCGCGGATTGCATCTGTCCGGTCAGTCAGAACCGTTACGGTCACGGATTCCGGCAGCGTTTCCACCAGTTCCGGGATCAGAGCCCGGATGGTATCGGTGGTGGCAATTACGTTCGCGCCGGGCTGGCGCTGCACATTGATGACAATGGCCTGTTTATCATTAACCCAGGCACCCAGTTGGGTGTTTTCCGGCCCTTCCTGCACAGTTGCCACATCCCGCAGGCGGATTGGCGCATTGTTTTTGTAGCTGACAATCAGGTTCTGATAATCTTCCGCCGATTTCATCTGGTCGTTGGCGGACAGCGTTACCGATCGCGCCGGGCCGTCAAGGCTCCCTTTGGCGGAGTTGACGTTGGCATTGTTAATCGCGGTGCGGATAGTTTCACTGTCCAGCCCGTAAGCGGCGACAGCATTGGCATTTAACTGCACCCGCACAGCAGGGCGCTGACCGCCCGCCAGCGTCACCAGACCGACGCCTTCCACCTGGGAGATTTTCTGGGCGATACGGTTTTCCACCATGTCCTGTAACCGTGTCATCGGCATGGCATCGGAGGTGACGGCAAGGGTCAGTACCGGCGGATCTGCCGGGTTCACTTTGCTGTAAATCGGCGGATAAGGCAGGTCATTCGGCAGCAGATTGGTTGCCGCGTTGATGGATGCCTGCACTTCCTGCACCGCCACATCAAGCGGCAGGGAGAGCTGGAACATCAGGGTAATCACAGAGGCACCGCCCGAGCTTTGCGACGACATCTGTTTCAGTCCGGACATCTGCCCGAACTGACGCTCCAGCGGTGCGGTCACGGCGGAGGTCATCACATCCGGACTCGCGCCGGGATAGAGCGTGACGACGCGGATAGTCGGGTAATCCACTTCCGGCAGCGACGAGACCGGCAGCATGCGGTAGCCGACAATCCCTGCCAGCAGGATCGCCAGCATAAACAGGCTGGTGGCGACCGGACGCAGAATAAACAGACGGGACGGGCCGCCTGCACGGGTTTCAGGATTATGTCCGGACATCAGGCCTTATCTCCGGCTGCGGCTTTTTTTTCACCGGACACGACGTCCACCTGTGCGCCGTCAGTCAGGCGGTCGATTCCGTCAGTCACCAGGGTATCACCGGCGCTGACGCCGCTTTTGATCACCACGCGCTCCGGGGTCTGTAATTCCACATCCACAATCTGTTTGCGGACTTTATTTCCGGCTTCCAGAAGCCAGACATAGTTGCCTTCGGTGCCCATCTGCAGTGCGGCATTCGGGATCACCACGGCATTTTCCAGCTGCCCGACCTGCAGCAGTACATTGACAAACTGGTTCGGGAACAGCAGGTCATCATCATTGGTAAACCGCGCTTTGGCTTTGACTGTGCCGGTGGCGGCATCTATCTGGTTATCCAGTGTCAGCAGTTTGCCCTGTGCCAGGCGGATGCTGTTATCTTTGCTCAGTGCGGTGACGGTAAGTGCCGGCAGGGTGTGCTGCGCCATGCGGATCAGCGGGATATCATTTTCCGGAACGGTAAACAGTACATCGGCAGGTGCGGTCTGGTTGATCACCACCAGCGGCATGGCGGTTCCGGCAGTAATAAAGTTGCCGGTATCCACCTGACGCAGACCCATTTTTCCGCTGATAGGCGCGGTGATACGACTGTAGGTCAGTTGCAGTTTCGCGCTGTCGATAGCCGCCTGATCCACCTTAATACCGGCTTCTGCCGATTTGACGGTTGCCTGCTGGGTATCCAGCTCCTGTTGTGAAATCACATTAGTGGCCGCGAGTTTCTGATAGCGGCTCAGGTCACGGCGGGCATTGGCGAGCGTGGCCTGATCTTTGGCGAGCTGTCCCTGTGCCTGGGCCAGCTGGATCTCAAACGGACGCGGATCGATAGTGAACAGTAAATCACCGGCATTCACTTTCTGTCCTTCCTCAAAATGGATCTGCATCAGCTGGCCTTCCACGCGGCTGGTTACCGTCACGGAATTTGCTGCCTGTACGGTACCGAGTGCTGACAAGGTGCGGGGAATGGTCTCCGAAACGGCGTAGGCTACCTGTACCGGTGCCAGCGGCGGGCGGCCGGGACGGTTACTGTTTTTGCCTGCGGAAGCGCCCGGCTTGCCGGCAGCAGGCGGGGTAGCCGGTGCCGCAGAGTGAAAGTAATGATAGGTGCCGTAACCGGCTGCGCCCAGAAGGAGAACGGCAATCGTAATGCCTGTGCGTTTCTTTCTCTTTTGTACATTATTCATTTTGGGATTACTCATCATTCCTTTTTACCCGGTGCTGCCGGGGTACACGTAAGGGCGCAAAACAGCCTGAATTATGATAGGGATAGTGTACTGGTAAATCTGATTGTAAAAATGGAAGAATTGTGAAAATAACGTTGATACAGGTAAATATATGTGATTTCAGCGGAGTCTGCCTTTATGTCAGTCGCTTTATCATCCCTTAAGGAAATATTACCGGTGTGGTTTACTCAATTTATGATGTGCAGTAATATTACGCATTCTTAACGAACTGATAATAAACACCATAATGATGAAAAACAGGCTTATTCTTATCTCTGCGCTGCTGCTTTCCGGCTGTTCTTCTGTCTGGGTGGAAGTGCCGGGCGGATCCGAATACACACGGGCAGAGGCAAATGCCTTCTGTGAACCGGAATCACACCAGCGTTATCCGGTTAAAAATGAAGTTGCCCAGCGCAGTGTGATGCGGGATGTGGAGAAACGCTGCAAAAAGGATGATGACTGCGGTAACAGCAAAACCTACAAAGAGCAGACCCCGGTAACGGAAAGTTATGTGATGGATGTGAATGAGGACAGCCGCAACCGCTATTTCTACAGCTGCATGAAAACAAAAGGCTGGGATCGGGAAGACCGCTGGATGTGGGAATAACAGGGAATATCAGGGCAGATATTGCGCTGCCCTGATCAGATATCACCGCTTATTTCTGTGATTTTTTGTGCAAATTCCTGTTTGGCTTTCGCTAACTGTGCCTGAAATGCCGGGTCGGAATGTAATGTCGCGACAGCGGCTGAACCGGCAATCCGCCCGGCATCCACATCACTCTGCCAATGATAGCCGCAAATCACGCGGCTCTGTCCGAACTGATAACCCCGTTCCAGAATCGCATCCTGATTTGCCGGATTGACTTCCGCCAGCACCAGTGCCGTTGCCCAGCCGATAGAGGTATGACCGGACGGATAAGATCCATTCGTTGATATTACTTTTTGATCTTTGGTATTACAGGTTTCTGTACCGTAAAACACAAACGGCCGGATGCGCATGTAATGCTCTTTGGCGGAGCGGGTGGCCAGGTCTCCCGTATCTCCCATCATATTAGTCAGCAGTTTATACAGTTCCGGTAAGTCTTTTTTCGTTATCGGATACCCGAATGCCCCTGAAAATGCGGTCGCTACACTGCCGTCAGCCAGATCGGCATCAGTATGAGCTTGTTTTCCGCGTTCCGTATCACGTAGTATCCGGGTTTTTTCATACATTGCCTGATCATTTAAAAACTGAATACTGCCGACTTCCGGCGGTGGCGGTAACAGTTTCAGACTGTCGATAGCCTGTTCATTTTTTAGATAATATAAATCCGGATTGGTGGTGGTATCATTGCCCGCCGGGATCGCGGGTACGGAAAGGGAATACAGTGAGAGCAGACAACCTGCAATAATATTTTTTTTCATAATATCTCCTTATCAGATAAACCAGTATTACTCAGGAACCGGCCTGACAGGCAGAATGAAAAAAAGCAGCTTATTGTTAATTTAAAAAAAGTGGTGAAACAATCCCTGAATGAGTAAGTATTTTTGATGATGATTTTCAGATAATTTGACAGAAACAGCATGGCTTTTGTTAAGAAACTGATAAATAAGACCCGGGCGATAGCATTAAAAAAGATAACACCCAGATATTATAAGAAAATATAAAGCGTTGGGTTTTGTTTTTGCCTGCATATTCTTAACAATTAAAATAAAGGACGTTTTCCGGTTTTCACCGTCACGGAATGTTGCCGCTACCGCTTTGCGTATCACTGCGTATACTCACAATGAGTAAGATTCTCATTCAACAGGGGTATATTATGACAGGTGTAATCAACAGGCTGTTATCACACGACGATGCCGGGAAATTATTACTGCGGCTGGCGGTCGGCGGATTAATGTTGTTTCACGGTATCGGTAAATTACTCACCGGTGCAGCGGGGATAAAAGGGTTGCTGGCTTCTTTCGGGTTACCGGAATTTATCGCTTACGGTACTTATCTCGGGGAAATTGTCGCTCCGGTCTTTATTATTCTCGGTATTCTGACGCGGCCGTCCGCATTGCTGGTGTCTTTTACCATGGTGGTCGCCTGGCTGATGATAGGTGTGAATAAGACCTTTATGCTGGATCCGACAGGGGCGTGGGCGATTGAAAGCCTGATGTATTTCTTTATCAGCGGTATTGCGCTGGCCTTTATTGGTCCGGGTAAATATTCGGTGATAAAAAACCCGGCCTGGCGCTGATTCAGAAGACGGAAAGAAAAAGGGCGGATCATGTTGATCCGCCCTTGCTGTTTTATCGGTTTCGTTAAGACGGCTGTGCCGCGACCGTTTTCGTACTTTGAGCTTTACGCGCTGTCCAGCCTTTGTGTGCCAGCGGTAAGAAGCCGATGACAATCGCCAGTACGGACACACCTGCCACATAATACGCCGGTGCCATTGCACTTTTCTGCAACCAGGCGCCGGTCAGCATCGGCGTTAAGCCGCCGAATACCGCGTAAGCCATGTTGTAGGCAAAAGACAAGCCGGAGAAACGGATTGCCGGCGGAAATGCCCGCGTACTGATAATTGGCGTGGTGGCAATCGCGCCGACAAAAAAGCCCATTACTGCATAGTTAATCACCAGTGAAGCCGCTGCGATATCCGGTGACAGCGCACTGTAGAAGTGGAATGCGGTGATCGCTAATCCGCCCCAGGACAAGGCCAGTGTCACACGGCTGCCGATCTTATCTTCCAGCCAGCCCCAGAAAATACAGCCGAGGGTTAAGGTCAGCGTAGCCACGCAGTTTGCCTGTAATGACAATGTGCGATCAATACCGTACATCTTTTCCACCACAACGGACGGGGTCATCAGAATGATCACCACGATAGCGGTGGATAATGACCAGGTCAGCCCGGCAGTCACAAAACAGGCCATTTTATGGTTTTTCAGAACCGTTTTCACCGGCATCTCTTCGGATAATGCCCGTTGGGCGGCCATCTCTTTAAAGATCGGGGTTTCCTGTAAAAAACGGCGCAGATACACGGAAATCAGCCCGAACACTCCACCGAGGATAAACGGAATACGCCATGCCCACGCAGTGACTTCAGCCGCAGTATACGAGGACTGAACTGCGATAGCGACCAGCGAACCCAGCAAAATACCACCGGTGATCCCGGAGGTCAGCGTACCGACACCCAGCCCGTAGCGCTGTTCCGGTGTGTGCTCCGCGATAAATACCCATGCGCCCGGCATCTCACCACCGATCGCCGCGCCCTGTAAAATCCGCATCAGCAGTAACAGGACAGGTGCCGCCACACCGATGCTTTCGTAGGTCGGCAGCATACCGATGACCAGTGTCGGCACTGCCATCAGGAAGATACTCAGGGTAAACATGCGCTTGCGGCCGATAATATCGCCGAAATGCGCCATAATGATCCCGCCGAGCGGACGCGCCAGATAACCGGCGGCGAAAATTCCCAGCGTTTTCATCTGGGCGATAAATTCGTTATCACCCGGGAAAAACAGGTGGGTTAGCGTACCGGTAAAAAACACAAATATGACAAAATCATAGAATTCAAGCGTGCCGCCGAGGGAGGATAATCCCAGTGTTTTATAATCGTTTTTATTTAATGGCCTTGCCTGAGGCTGACTTAATGGCGATGTATCGGTTGTCATAATTATGTCCTTTTATTTACTCATTTATTCAATGACGGGGGTCGTGTCATTTTTTTTCTCATTTGTGTTTCCCAAAAGAGAGGTGGCGGCAACACAATCCCAGTTATCACAGGGATAACCGGAAATAAAAAACGGAAATTATCTGTTACCGGAGGGTATGCTTTGTTATAGCAAGAAATTCCGTATATTGTAAACAGTACCTGCTAAAACAAGATGAATATTCTGACTGTATATTGTAGGGTGAACTATTGAACTAAATATGATTTGCGTCACGGATGATAACGTTAAGGAATACGGAATGACAGCATATTATGAAAACCGGAACAGATAATTAACGGCATAATGAAATGTTCAGCCCTTATTATTATTTACCGGGAATACGGGTTTATAAAATACGATTAATGCCATTATATGAATAAGGCTTATCAATATACTTATGAATGAACAGCAGTAAATAAATATAAATAAACGTGAACGGCATGATGATTATTTCAGAGCAGCAGTAAAGAAGTGATCATATTCACCGGATATTGTCAGTCCGGCATCATAATCCTCTGCGGCGGGATAATGACAAGAGGGGGAAACTCAGCGGGAAGAGATTAAAACAGCCACGGAGAGCAGAAGTAAAGCTTCTCTTTCCGTGGCTGCTGAGATTATCTGAGCAAAAATCAGACCAGGAACAGGGTGGCGAGACCTAAAAAGATGAAAAATCCGCCGGTATCGGTGATCGCGGTGATCATCACACTGGAACCGAGTGCCGGGTCGCGTCCGAGTTTCATCATCGTCAGCGGGATCAGCACCCCCATGATGGCAGCCATCAGCAGGTTAAGCACCATAGCCAGCGTCATCACCGCACCCATGGCGATATCGCCGTAGAGTAGGTACGTGACGACCCCCATAATCCCGCCCCAGACCACACCGTTGATAAAGGCAACGCCGAGCTCACGCAGCAGCAGGAAGGAAAAACTGCCTTTCTGGATCTGGTGAAGCGCCAGAGCGCGGACAATCATGGTGATGGTCTGGTTACCGGTGTTACCGCCGATACCGGCGACAATCGGCATCAGGGTGGCAAGTGCAACCAGCTGGGAAATGGTATGCTCGAACACCCCAATCACGCGGGAAGCGACAAATGCGGTACAGAGGTTAATCGCCAGCCACGCCCAGCGGTTTTTCACCGCCTGACCGACCGGGGCAAACACATCCTCTTCCGGGCTTAAGCCCCCCATACGGCGGATGTTTTCTTCGCTCTCTTCATTCAGGTTATCAACGATATCCTCAACGGTGAGCCGCCCGAGCAGCCGCCCGTTATTATCGACAACCGCGGCAGAGATTAAGTCATAACGTTCGAACGCACCGGAGGCATCTTCGCCTTTTTCATCCGGCAGGAAGGTGACCGGCTCGGTTTTCATCACATCAGAGACCAGTTTGTCCGGTGACTGGGTGAGAATGGTGGTCAGCGGCAGCTCGCCCTGCAAAATATTATTGCTGTCGATAACAAAGATTTTATCGGTGGCTTCCGGGATATTGCTGCGGTAGCGCAGAAAACGCTGAACCGTTTTCAGCGGGACATTACCGCGCACGGTGACAAACTCAAAGTCCATCATCTGCCCGATACTGTCCGCCGGGTACTGAAGAACCGTACGGATGCGGTTACGCAGACTCGGTTCCAGATAGGTCAGCAGGCGGCGCATGGTATCGCGCGGCAGGTGCTCGGCGATATACGCCTGCTCATCCACATGCAGAGTGGCAACGGCGCGCAGCAGCTCTTTGTCTGACATATCTTTAATCAGGCTGTCCCATACGGAGACAGAGGCTTCCACCAGCACTTCCCCGCGCTGGTGGTTATCAATCAGATGCCAGAGCGCGAGACGTTCATCATAGGGCAGCGCTTCCAGCATATCCGCAAGGTCAGCGGCGTGGAGGTCAGTCAGCAGATTTTTGACTAACTTCGATTTTGAATGCAGTTCATCATCACTGAGCCTGGCATGTTCATCGGCGGTGCCCAGAATGGTTTCCACAAACTGTGAGTCGTTGAGGAACAGGGGCAAAACCTGCTGACGAATGTGAGCCAGCCGCTGGGAGTGCGGATTGACCGGTGATGAGTTATCAATGGCGAAAGTGTGTTCAGACATGATTTTCCTTTACACATAAAACTTTTAAACAAATAAGACTGGCCGGGGATTCTCCCTGTTAGACGTCTTCTTCTTTTATACCGAGGTGCCAGCCGGGCACATCATCCCAGTAAGCCTGCTCTTTTTCCAGATCAAGCTGCATTAATGTGTTGATAGTCAGATAGCGGCGCGGAAAAAACAGTGTCCAGTGTCCCTCATGGGTTTCCAGACGCAGTGAGGAGCGTTTGGTGGTGGACTGACGCTGATTATTCAGTAATACCGCGAGGCGCAGGATCTGTATCAGGGGGATGACCTGTTTTCGTTTAAACAGTGTGAATTTCGGGATATCGTCACTTTTTACCGCTTTGCGGTGGTAACGCACCAGTGTGGCGAGCAGCAGCTGCTGTTCCTGGGTGAATCCCGGTAAATTGGTGTTTTGCAGAATATAGGCCGAATGACGGTGCAGGCCGGAGAGGTTGATGCTCAGCCCGACCTCATGCAGCCAGACCGCCCAGACCAGAATCGCTTCCAGCTGCGGATCAACCAGGGACGGATTCTGCTCCGCCCATTGCCGGTACAGGTTTTTCATGGTGGTGAGGACACGCAGTACCTGGGCGTTGTCCACATTATAGTGTTCCACCAGACTTTGTGCGGTGCGCTGGCGGATGTCCTGATGGCGGAAACGGCCTTCCATCTCATACAGCACCCCTTCACGCAGGGCACCGGCAGACAGGCGCAGTTCGGTAATGTCCAGCGCGTCAAACAGACCGCACAGAATTGCCAGACCCGGCACAAACACTTTTTTGCGATCGTCAGACAGCCCCGGTAAATTCAGGGCATCAAACCGCTTATAACGCAGTACCTGCTTGACCAGCATTTCCAGGCGGACAGGGGTAATAATGCCGTCCCGTTCCCCCAGTTCACGCAGGATCTCACAGGCCGCTTTGATGGTACCGGATGCGCCGAGGCAGACATCCCAGCCCTGAACCCGAAAAGCAATTGCCAGGTTTTCCAGTTTGGAAACGGCCATCAGCCGGGCGCGGTTAAAGTTGGCTTCGGTGATTTTACCGTCCGGAAAAAACTGACGGCTGAAACTGACGCAGCCCATACGGCGGCTTTCAATTAAAATCGGCTCAAAACGTTCGCCGATCACCAGCTCGGTTGAGCCGCCGCCGATATCGATCACCAGTTTACGGCCTTTTTCCGGTTGTGTGTGCTCAACACCCATAAAAATCAGGCGTGCTTCCTCATGACCGGAAATAATTTCAATCGGATAGGGGATAACAGACGCGGCGCGTTCGAGAAACTCGTGCGCATTGACCGCCTCACGCAGACTGTGTGTCCCGACAATCGTGACCTGTGCGGCGGGAAAGCCCTGAAGTCGCTCGGCAAACAGTGCCAGGCAGGCCAGCCCGCGTTCCATGGCGTCTTCACTCAGCTCATTCTGATCATTTAAGCCTTCAGCCAGATACACCCGCTGTTTCAGGCGGCTGAGAACCTGGAGTGCGCCGTTGACAATACGGGCAATCACCATATGAAAGCTGTTTGACCCGAGGTCGATGGCTGCGATTTCCAGCGGACGATCTTTTTCCGTGATCAGTGATAATGGCATGAACGGGCCTTTTAATTATCCGGTTGTTCCAGGGAACGAATATAGTCATAAACCGCCATCTGCGAGCGGACTTTCCGCTTGTTGCCGCGTGGCACATAATGGTTGGACATCTCTTTATCGAGATAACGCGCCTTCTCATTATCACTGAACTGAATATCCAGAATATCGAGCACCCGGCGGCGCAGCACCGGATCGAGCAGACGAACCGCTACTTCAATCCGGTAATCGATATTGCGGGTCATCCAGTCCGCAGAGGAGAGATAGACTTTTTCATCCCCTTTATTGGTAAATACATACACCCGGTCATGCTCCAGGAACCGGTCAACGATACTGGTTACCTGGATATTTTCACTGTACGGCGCCTGTCCCGGCACCAGCGCGCACATACCGCGCACCAGCAGACGGATTTTCACCCCGGCTTCTGAAGCATCATAGAGACGTTCGCTCAGCTGTTTATCCACCAGATTGTTGATTTTCAGCGTGATCCCGGCGTCATGCCCGGCCAGCGCATTGGCAATCTCATCATCAATCAGCTGATTCAGCATCGCCCGTGAATTCTGCGGCGATACCATCAGGTTATCAAAAGAGACCGGGCGGTATGGGTTTTCAATAAAGTTGAATACGCGCCGGACTTCATTGGTGATCTCTTCGTTGGCGGTCAGCAGTGAGTAATCCGTGTAGATACGCGCGGTTTTTTCGTTGAAGTTACCCGTACCGATATGGGCATAACGGCGGATCACATCCCCGTCTTCCAGCCGCGAGATAATAAACAGTTTGGCGTGAATTTTCAGCCCCGGCGCGGAGAAAATAACATGCACCCCGGCAGCGGTCAGGTGCCGCGCCCAGTGAATATTGGCTTCTTCATCAAAACGCGCCTGTAACTCCACCACCACGGTGACTTTTTTGCCGTTGTGTGCCGCGTGGATCATGGAATCGATAATGCGGGAGTCCTTGGCGACACGGTAGATATTCATCTTGATGGAAATCACGCTCGGGTCAAAGGAGGCCTGGCGCAGCAGTTCCAGCACATGCTCAAAGGTGTGATACGGATAATAGAGCAGTACATCCCGCTCACGGATAGCATCAAAGCCGTTGCGGTGATGATCAAACCAGACATGACGCAGACGCGGCAGCGGTTTGTTTAATAAATTCTTATTGCCTTCATTCGGGAAGCGGATGAAGTCCTTGAAGTTATGATAGCGCCCGCCGGCAATGACCGAGTCATCATTGGTCAGGCCGAGTTTTTCGCGCAGCAGCGTCACCATTTCATCCGGCATATCGCGCTGATAGACAAAACGGACCGGCTCGGCGGTCAGACGCTGTTTCAGGGTCGAAGACATCATCTCCAGCATGCCCGATTCCATTTCGGTGGCGAGGTCATATTCGGCATCGCGGGTCATTTTCATGGAATAGGCGTTGAGGGCATCGAAATCAAAGAAACCCTTGAAGATTTCATCCAGACAGTAGCGCAGAATATTGTCGATAAGGATCATCGACTGGCGGCGGCGGCCGTTTTCGGTCGGCAGATTGACAAAACGCGGGACTTTATCGGACGGAATTTCCAGCAGTGCATAGCGGGTCTCACGGCCGGACTTGACAATCTCCACCACCAGATAGGTGTAATCGTCTTTGAGGAATTCAACCAGATCGGTACTGGTCTGGATCATAATCGGCGTGATGTGCTGGCGCAGATGCTGGCGGAAATACTGCCGCAGCCAGATTTGCTGTTTTGGTGAAATCTGGCGCTCGTTGATCAGGAAAATCTGATTACGCGCCATTTCCAGCAGCAGGTCGTTATACAGGGTATCAAATGCCTGATCCTGTTTTGCCACTTTGGTTTCAATTTTGCGCAGCAGATGGCGCGCACTGGCGCCGGAACCGCGCTGTTCCTCATTAATCAGGATACGGCGTTTCACATCCGCATAGCGGACTTTATAAAACTCATCCAGGTTATTTGAGTAAATGCCCAGAAAACGCATGCGTTCGATCAGCGGGTTGCGTTTGTCGGCGGCCTCCTGAAGAACCCGTTCGTTGAACGACAGCCAACTGAGTTCTTTTTCCATATAGAGCCTATCTTGGGACATTGTTACTCCGGAACGGGTTACGCTGAATCTGGGTTAAACACAGGGTACAGTTTACTAAAAAAACATTACAGGTTCTGCTTTACGCGGGCATTTTTTTCAACGTAGCTTTCCGCATCCGCTGATTTATTTTTCATCACCAGATATTCCGGCTGAAAAATACACATCCGGATGGCAGTACGGTATTCCCCGTTGACGAAAAACTCATCAATTAACTGGCCTTCGGTATGGAAGCCGAGCTTTTTATAAATGTGGATCGCTTTTTCGTTTTCCACATCCACAATCAGATACAGTTTATATAAGTTGAGGACAGAAAACGCATAATCCATAGCCAGACGGGCGGCGCGGGAGGCAAATCCGTGACCCTGATGTGACGGGGCGATAATGATCTGGAATTCAGCGCGGCGGTGTACATGATTAATTTCCACCAGTTCCACCAGCCCGACTTTGGTGCCGTCACTTTCCACGATGAAGCGGCGTTCTGACTGATCGTGAATATGCTTGTCGTACAAATCACTTAATTCAATAAAGGCTTCATACGGTTCCTCAAACCAATAACGCATAATGCTGGCGTTATTATCCATCTGATGAACAAATGCTAAATCTTCACGCTCAAGCGGGCGCAGTTTTACAGGCGGAACAGCAGTACCACCGGACATAAATCACCTCGGTATTCATTGTATTTTATCAGACAGTGTAACACATAACAGAAACGGAATTATCCGGGGATCCGCTTTTCGGCATCATTGCAGGGAGGCGTGTGTAAAATTATAACAATTACCCGTTATTTGGGTACCGGTCGCGGCAGACTGATGATAAAGTATGTGATAATACGCATGCCATTAATAAATACCGGATATTTCTATGAACCCGACAAAAGTGTGCCGCACCCGTCTTAATACGCTTACTGACCTGCCGAATATCGGCGAAGCGATGGCGGAAGATCTGCGTTTGCTGGGGTATGAGACGCCGCAGGATATTACCGGTTCAGACCCGGTGATTATGTATGAAATGCTTTGCGCGGTAACCGGTGTCCGTCAGGATCCCTGCGTTATTGATGTATTCTGGTCAGTGACCGATTTTCTTGCCGGACAACCGGCACAGCCATGGTGGAATTATACCGGGCAGCGCAAAGCGTATCTTAATGATATGGCGAAACTGCGGTAGTGATGAAAAAACGCCCGGGAAAAACCGGGCGCAGGGTATCAGATAGTATTGTGAGAGTGTAATTTCCCGTCCAGATACACACCATCGTCCTTCAGCGCCAGACGCCCCTGCACAAACCAGTTAACCACCTGCGGATAGATGCGGTGTTCTTCCTGTTGTATCCGTGCGGTGAGGGTGTCTTCGGTGTCATCCGGCAGAACGGCAATGCGTGCCTGCAAAATCACCGGGCCACCGTCCAGTTCTTCCGTGACGAAGTGCACGGAAGTGCCGTGTTCGGCATCGCCGTTTTCCAGCGCTTTGCGGTGCGTGTGCAGGCCCGGATATTTCGGCAGCAGAGACGGGTGGATATTCAGCATTCTGCCGTGGTAATGGCGGACAAAGGCCGGTGTCAGAATCCGCATATATCCGGCGAGAATCATTAAGTCCGGCTGATATTCATCAATCTGCGCCTGCAATGCGGCATCAAAATCATCCCGTGAAGAGAATTCCGCCGGGCTGAGCGCCAGTGCGGGAATACCGGCCTGTTGTGCGCGGAGTAACCCGTAAGCGTCTGCTTTATTACTGAAAACCGCGACAATGTCCGCATTGAGGGCTTTTGAATCGCAGGCGTCAATCAACGCCTGCAGATTACTGCCGCTGCCGGAAATCAGGACAACAAGGCGTTTTTTCATCAGCGGATGATGACCTGCGGTTCATCTTCGCGGCACACCGCGATATCACCAATCAGCCATGCATTTTCACCCGCTTCTGTCAGCAGGGCGAGGGCGGCGGGTACAGATGCTGCCGGCAGCGCAATCACCATACCGACACCACAGTTAAAGGTGCGGTACATTTCATAGTCTTCCACATTCCCGGCTTTTTGCAGCCAGTTAAAGACAGACGGCCACTGCCAGGATGACGCATCAATCCGTGCCTGAGTACAGGCCGGTAATACACGCGGGATATTTTCCTGGAAACCGCCGCCGGTCAGGTGAGCGATGGCGTGAACATCGGTATTTTCGATCAGTTTCAGCACAGATTTAACATAGATTTTGGTCGGTGCCAGCAGATGATCCGCCAGGGATTTGCCGTCAAGCTCTGTGACTGCCGGGTCAGTTTTGCTGACTTCCAGGATTTTGCGGATCAAAGAATAGCCGTTGGAGTGCGGGCCGCTGGATGCCAGAGCGATCAGCACATCACCGGCGCGGACTTTGCTGCCGTCGATGATTTCTGATTTTTCCGCCACGCCGACACAGAACCCGGCCACGTCATAATCATTACCGTGATACATGCCCGGCATTTCAGCGGTTTCACCGCCGACCAGCGCACAACCTGCCTGTTTGCAGCCTTCGGCAATACCGGTGACCACACGGGCGGCAGTATCGACATCCAGTTTGCCGGTCGCGTAATAGTCGAGGAAGAAGAGGGGCTCAGCACCGGCGACCACCAGGTCGTTCACACACATGGCGACGAGGTCGATACCGATAGTGTCATGACGCGCCAGATCCATCGCCAGGCGCAGCTTGGTGCCGACGCCGTCAGTGCCGGAAACCAGCACCGGCTCTTTATATTTCTGCGGTACCGCACACAGCGCACCGAAACCACCCAGCCCGCCCATCACTTCAGGACGGCGTGTCTCTTTGACAACATGCTTAATACGGGAAACTAAGGCATTACCGGCATCAATATCAACACCGGCATCTTTGTAACTCAGGGAAGTTTTGTCAGTCACTGCGGCCCCCAACGGCGATTGCAAGTAAGTGGGTGTATCGAAAACGCGGCTATTCTAACAGGCCACGCAAACGTTTGCGAGAGGATTTACGCCGGTTTTTTTCAAAATGCGTCAGATCACACTTATTCATGTAACGAACATGAAAAGCGTGATAATTGACTATAATCAACAAATCCGGGGTGGCGCTGCGAAAGAAAAGCGGTATAATCTCGCGATTTTTTTGTCCGCCAGGGCTTACACAGTAGGAGAACCCATGAAAGTCGTCGAGGTAAAACACCCGCTCGTTAAACACAAACTTGGCCTGATGCGAGATCATGATATAAGCACAAAACGCTTTCGTGAACTGGCCTCAGAAGTCGGTAGCCTGCTGACCTATGAAGCAACTTCAGACTTAGAAACTGAGAAAGTGACAATTGACGGCTGGTGTGGTCCGGTCGAAATTGAACAAATCAAGGGTAAAAAGATTACCGTTGTGCCAATCCTGCGTGCGGGTATCGGTATGATGAACGGTGTACTGGAAAGCATCCCGAGTGCCCGTATCAGTGTTGTCGGTGTTTACCGTGATGAAGAAACACTGGAGCCGGTACCGTACTTCCAGAAATTAGCCTCTAATATAGAAGAGCGCATGGCGCTGGTGGTTGACCCGATGCTGGCAACCGGCGGTTCGATGATCGCTACTATTGACCTGCTGAAAAAAGCAGGCTGCACCGCGATTAAAATCCTCGTGCTGGTTGCGGCACCGGAAGGTCTGAAAGCGCTGGAAAAAGCCCATCCGGATGTTGAGCTGTACACCGCATCCATCGACGATCACCTCAACGAACACGGTTACATTGTACCGGGCCTGGGTGATGCGGGTGATAAAATATTTGGTACGAAATAAGTTAATGAGCCGACTGAGAAGTCGGCTTTTTTTTGGCATATCCCTGAGTAATCATTAAGAGGTTTAAGATGACGCGCCGCGTTATTGAAGTCGATGAACGCCCACCACTGCTGGTCACCATTCCGTTAAGTTTACAGCACCTGTTTGCGATGTTCGGTGCCACTGTTCTGGTGCCGATCCTGTTTCAGGTAAACCCGGCCACGATCCTGTTATTTAACGGTATCGGGACGCTGCTGTATCTGTTTATCTGTAAAGGAAAAATCCCGGCGTATCTGGGCTCCAGCTTTGCCTTTATCTCACCGGTGCTGATTTTACTGCCGCTCGGTTATGAACTCGCTCTCGGCGGGTTTATCATCTGCGGGCTGTTATTTATGCTGGTGGCGGGGATTGTCAAAATCGCCGGACGCGGCTGGATCAATGTGTTGTTCCCGCCTGCGGCCATGGGGGCGATTGTGGCGGTCATCGGTCTTGAGCTGGCCGGTACCGCTGCCGGTATGGCCGGGCTGAAATTCGAGAACGGCGCAACACCGGACAGCACCACGCTGATTATCTCTCTGACCACACTCGGGGTGACGATTCTCGGTTCTGTGGTGTTCCGCGGTTTCCTGGCAATTATCCCGATCCTTATCGGGGTGCTGACCGGGTATGCGCTGGCCTTTTTTATGGGCGCGGTGGATTTAACCCCGGTAAGTGAAGCACCGTGGTTTGCACTGCCGACATTCTACACCCCCCGTTTTGAGTGGTTCGCCATTCTGACCATTTTACCGGCTGCGCTGGTGGTGATTGCCGAGCACGTTGGTCACCTGGTGGTCACCGCGAATATTGTCAAACGTGATTTGATGAAAGACCCGGGTCTGCACTGTTCAATGTTTGCCAACGGCTTCTCGACGGTGCTGTCCGGCTTCTTCGGCTCCACACCAAACACCACGTACGGTGAAAACATCGGTGTCATGGCGATCACCAAAGTGTACAGCTCCTGGGTTATCGGCGGGGCAGCGGTACTGGCGATTCTGCTCTCCTGTGTCGGTAAACTGGCTGCCGCGATTGCCGCTGTCCCGGTGCCGGTGATGGGCGGGGTATCACTGCTGTTGTACGGGGTTATCGGTGCATCCGGTATCCGTGTGCTGATTGATTCCAAAGTGGATTACAATAAGCCGCAAAACCTGATCCTGACAGCGGTTATCCTGATTATCGGTGTCAGCGGTGCAACCATTCATATCGGTGCTGCCGAACTGAAAGGAATGGCACTGGCAACGGTTGTCGGGATTGGTCTGGCACTGGTATTTCGTCTGGTGAATATTATCCGTCCGGAAGAGCGGGTTGTGGATGTGAATCTGGATGAAGTGAAGAAAGACAGTTAAAACAGAACCGGTGAAGTCGTCGCGGCTTCACCGGTGTGATAATTTAATACTGCCGTGAAAGGTTTTTCCTTTCGTGAGCATCATTCAAAACAGTAATTAAAAAGAGTGACCATTTTTAAATTTTATTTTACCTTTTCCGGATAAATTAACTGCATCACGCAGAGTAAAGGAGATGTTATCTCCGGATATTTTCCCTTCATTAATGATATCTGAAACAAGAAGTATTCCGCTTACATTACCTTTGATAGTACCGTAATTAGAAATATCGGTATCGATAATATTAAGTTTGATATTGTTGGATTTTATTGTTGATTGCTTATCAAGGGTTATACTGTTTCTTAACGGGCTGCCATTCATATGGTTAAACATATTAGAAAACTGAAGATAGTCTGTCTTCACATGGCTGTTGCTGATTTCAATATGCTGGCTGTTAAGTATCAGACGGTTTGCAATTTTTTTTGTGGTATCTTTGATGATCAATTTTGTATCACCCGGAGAATGCCCGATAACCCGGCCATCGGCAAGCATCATTTTTCCGGTAACCAGATTCACTGAAGTCATATTTCTGAAGCTGCATGCGCCGGCACAAACGATTCCGTTAGGGTTGATCAGCGTGTATTTAGCCTGTTTGCCTTTGATACGGATTTCACCATTCAGTTCAGATACGGATTTGGATGTAACTTCGTTGATAATCGTATCAGCACCGATCTGGTTATTAAAAATCACACCTTCGCTGCCGACATTGAATTTATTATATTTAATATGTGCCAGATTTGAATTGTCTTTTTCTGAAACAGTAATAATATTTTTATTCCCGCCATGACTGAGTTTTGCTGCGTTATTTACAATGCTGATATCTGTTGTCTGCGCCAGAGCAGAGGGTAATGCAGATGAAACTAAAAGTGAAAGTAACAGTCCATTCTTTTTCATTGTGTATCCTTTTGTGTATTTGAGTGTATTTTTTATCATAAAAAGACATCGTGTTGTAATGAAAAGATAATAGTTTAAATAATACGGTTGTTATTTTAAATTTAAATGGGGTGTGATTGCGGGTTTATTTAAAATAGTAATGATAGCGCGGGTTATATTGATCGAATACTCACATTGTTATGCGGGGTGTTTGATTTTTATAAACAAAAGCAGGCAACAGTTTAGTTGCCTGTTGAATTCTGTTTTTTTAATTACCAATGTCTAATTTACTGTAACTATCTTTGTAGCTGTTATATTTATAAATTTTTCCCTTGTTTTTAATTTTTAGGTTATCACTATAAAACTCACCGGAGAGCGGGTTTATACCGGAATAATCAATCAGTTCAGAAAGGTAAATAGTCTTATTGTTCGTGAGTTTGGCATTCCCTGTATGCTCAATAGTTATCCCTGAGGTCCTGATATAACGGTTGTTAATGAATTCGGAATTTCTTATCTTCAACTTAATACTTCCACCAGCAACATTATTCTTTTTTATAACATTATTGTTAATGAAAGTACTGTTATTCAAGTCAGCATTTATATGGCCGGTAATAATACCATCATTAGTAAATGTGCTTTTTGCTGTAAATACACCGTTTGATGAATCCTGATATGGTGCTGTTTTTATATTTAACAGTTTACTGTTTATTTTACCTTTGTTAACCATAGTCATTTCAGGTACTGCTAAAGAATTATGATGGAAGCTATCTTTCCTGATGGTATTTTCAATCGTCAGGTGTTCACTCTCTAACGTTCCTTTATTGGTAAACAATGACTCGCTAAGCTTAAGGTTTATTTTATTTGCCTTTAACGTGGTGTTTTTATTAACGGTTAATGATGATTTAACCGTGTTGGCATCTCTGGCTGAGTTGAATTTTTTTCCGCCGTCAAGATAAGCAGAGCCAAATAAAGAGTTCCAGCTAACATTGTCACCATCATGGCTGATTAATTCAACATTGATCTCTGGTACATTTATTTTACTCCGTGAAATTGAAATATTATCAGAGATAAGCGATAGTTTTTTCAGGTTACCTCCTTGCGTGTTTGTATTGATATCAGCATCAGTGATATGAATCCCGCCTTTGCTGTTCTTAAAGAGATTCAGACCAGAGTAAGAAGATAATTTTTCAATACCGGCATTTGCAAGTGTCACGTCAGCGATATTACTGAAATTACATCCGTTGCAGGTAATGCCATTAGGATCGGCAATAATCAGAGTGCCAAGCTTACCGACGATATCAATATTACCTCTCAGTAATGACGGAGAATGGCTGACCACTTCGGTGATAATAGTATTGGCGCCTTTGTTATTGCCAATATACATACCTTCTTTACCGACATTAAATTCATCAAAGTAATTATGAGATATTTTTCTTTTATCAGGGTCAGCAATTGCCAGAACCGGCTTGTTTTTGTAAATCCGTAAGTCAGACCCGGTACTTTTTTCATTCAGTCTGATTTTTAAACCATCAGAAAATGTCTGTTCAGTTTCAGAAAAAGCCGTGGCAGAAAAAGCAGTTAAGATAACTGCAGATAATAACTTAAACTTCATTATATATATCCTTATATAAATATTGTGCGTCATGCGAAGGCTACGATACCAGAGCAGAATTACATAAAATATCAGGAATCGTTGTGTCATTCCGGTATGGGTGTTTTATGCAATTATTGGTATTTGAATTATTGATGGTGAAACCTGACGGAGAGTAACTGTTGCAAATTTCTGCATCCGGTGAGGTTTTGCCGGGAACAGGTTCATTTAGCCGGTGAATTTATGGTAAACTAGCGGCGTTTGTTCACCCGTTGGCCGAGGTAACTCTGAACACGCCATCACAGCTGTCACTACCGCTCTCTCTCCCTGATGATGAGACTTTCAACAGTTTCTATGCGGGGGAAAACGCATCCCTGTTATCCGCTATTCAGGCGGCGATCAGTCAGCCGCACGGCAGTTATCTTTATTTCTGGTCCCGTGACGGCGGCGGAAAAAGCCATCTGCTGCATGCTGCCTGTGCCGACGTTTCTTCCAAAGACCGGGCGGTCGGTTATGTGCCGCTGGATAAACGCGCCTGGTTTGTGCCGGATGTGCTGGAAGGTATGGAGCATTTGTCGCTGGTTTGTATTGATAATGTGCAGTGCATTGCGGGGGATGAAGAGTGGGAAATGGCGCTGTTTAATCTTTACAACCGCATTCTTGAGACCGGCAAAACCTGTTTATTGATCACCGGGGACAGACCACCGCGTCAGATCCCGCTGCAGTTACCGGATCTCGCTTCCCGTCTTGACTGGGGGCAGATTTACAAACTGCATCCGCTCAGTGATGATGAAAAAATTCAGGCGCTGCAACTGCGGGCAAAACTGCGCGGGTTTGAGCTGCCGGAAGATGTCGGGCGCTTTATCTTAAAACGCCTCGATCGTCAGATGCGCACACTGTTTGATATGCTGGACCGCCTTGATCATGCGTCGATTGTCGCGCAGCGTAAGCTGACCATTCCGTTCGTCAAGGATATTCTGCGGCTGTGACCGTCAGTTAAGCAGGGCAATCACCGTTACCCCCCACTGAAGCACCATGCAGAGCGCGCTCTGCTGAAACAGCCGTTTTGTGCCGCGCCAGCGTTGCGAGAAGTGGGTGTGCTGTGCTCTGCCGGGAAACAGTGTGGTCAGGGATTCATCAAAAATATCCGTGTCGGACGATTGTGCCAGGCGGCGGAACAGATGGTGATCCAGCCACAGCCGGAAGATAAAGTACGCAGCACACAGAAAGAACAGGATCCCCGCCGCCATCGGATACTCACCGGAAAACCCGGAAAGATAAAGCAGAAACTGCGTCAGAAAAGCCATCACCGATAAGGCAGCCAGAAAACGCCAGCCCGCCGTAAAAATCACAATAATCTGTTCGTCATGAGGTCTGTTATTCATCGTTTTTTCCGTAACGGGCTGCCCAGCGGGTCAGGGCGGCAATTGTCTGTTCCCGCAGGACAATCTGCGGCCTGGCCTGTCTGACGGCTGCCAGTGCCTGTTCCACATTGTCTGCCAGCCCGGCGCGTATCAGCCAGGCAACTACGATGGTCGTACTGCGGGTGTAACCCAGTTTACAGTGTACATAAACCTGGCCGGATTGCGCCAGGCGACCGAGAGAATTTACCGCCGATTCAATCTGCATTTCTGTCAGCGGGAACAGATCCAGTTGCGGCTGACAGTGATAAGCCAGCCCGGTGGTATAGCGGCTGCGGGGAAATTCCCCGGTCATATCCAGTACGGCGGCAGCCGTCAGTGGTGCTGCGGGGTAACCACCCAGCGCGATATGTTCATTGACCACACTGGTGTGACGGCACTGTTTTGCATACCAGTAATAGCTGATTTGTGCGGCAATCCGGTAAGGCAGCAGCAGGAGTGCCGCAGACGGCGAAATTTGTCCGGTGCTGTCTTTCTGAAATACCGATGCGCCGGCACCGAGATAACCAACGGTGATACATAAAAATGCCAGCCCCGGCCACAGCAGCCACCAGCCCTGACCGCCAATCACGACAGCTGCCGCTATCAGTACCAGCGAAATAACGGCGTACCGTCCGGCCAGCTGATAGCCGCGGCGGATACGATGCGGTGACCACCGCCAGCGTGTTTTTACCGGCAGCAGATAGCTTATCACCACACCGGTGGCGGCACCGGTGATCACATCAATAAAATGGTGCTGCCAGGTAGTCAGTACAGAAATTAAGATCAGAATTGACCACAGATGCAGAAACCAGCGCCATTTCTGTGGTGTATGCGCCCGGAAACGCAGCCACAACAACCACAGCAGAATGATATGCAGAGAAGGAGCCTGGTTAAACGGCAGATCAAACATCTCCAGTTGGTCGAACATCCAGCCGGCGGTACCGTCTGTTTGCGGGCGGAGAAAACTGAATTTCAGCGGAAACAGCAGAAAACCGGCACAGGCTGCGAGTGACGCAACTACCAGCCTCAGCCCGTGAATACACTGTTCGCGCAGAGAGGTGCAGATAAACAGGGATAATCCGTAGAAGAGATCGATGCTCCAGTACGGGATGATTGTCCACGGCAGAAACGGAATATGCGTTTCCCAGCTGAACGCAAAAGAAGGAACTGACGGCAGCGAAGCGGTATAGGTATTGACCTGTCCGTAAGTCAGAAAAAAGAAAGGGGCCAGAAGCAGCAGCCAGAGCAGGGCAAATCCCCGCAGTTTACGGCGGGAGGCAGGCAGCGGCAGAGCGGCATCAGTCATCGTTTTTCGTTCCCTGTAAAACAGAAGATGCGCAAAAAGGCGCATCTTCATCAGTGTGATAACAATCAGCGGCGTCTGGCGACTGAGACACTGAAAATGCCCCAGTTATCAATGAGCTGATCCAGTTTTTCAAACCCGGCCTCATCCACCAGCGCATCCATTTCCCCCTGGCTGCGGCAGCGCATCACCCAGGCTTTGCCGCCCTGATGGCTCGGCAGAACGCGGGCTATCATCTCTACCTGCGGGTGCCACGGCTGACAGGTGTAGACAAGATAACCGCCGCTTTCAATTGCCTGTGCCAGCCCGGCAAGGGAATCGCGCAGCAGATGGTTTTCCGGGAACAGTTCATATAACCCGCTCACCACGCCGAGAGTCGGTTTCGGGCTGACCGCTGCCAGATCGGCGGTATCAAAGGCATTGCCCTCTTCAAAGCGGATTTTGTCTTCCAGGAAGCGCTCTTTGATTTGCAAACGACCCTGCTCCACATTGATGGTGCTGTAATCACGCATCAGAACAGATTCTATCCGGCTGTAATCATTAATGGCATCAAAGAGATAGCGCCCCTGACCGGCGGCGATATCCATGATCCGCACCGGCCGGCCTTCTTCCTGTAATGCGCGGATGGTGCGGCGCAGGATTTTTTCGATATTGACTTTGCGCTGGCGGATCCCCTGCCAGCCGATACTGTTGAGATACTGGCGGTCAATAATGCGGCCGAAAATGCCTTTGCCCTGAGCCTGATTGCGGTAGACATAATCGAGTGTGGAGCCGGAATCAAAGCCTTTGTCATAGCCGATACTGACCCCTTCTGAGGCTTTGCCGAGAGTGGACATCGCTTTGCTGAGCAGTTTATAGCCGATATTTTTCGGGCAGTAATCCGGCAGCGGAGCCTGCAATTCACGATAAGCATCGGCACCGGCGCTGCAGACATCCTCAAACCGGTAGTCGTGCTGATAGCGCGGCTGTTCAAACAGGGTGGTGACAAAGCGGCGGATTTCCGCCAGCGGAATATGACGATCTTTTTCGCCCAGCGTGTCGTGATAGAACCCCGGCAGAATATGTTTTTCTTTATACGGCGTGTTAAGCCGCGCATAGAACTGATTCTGCGGCTTGCGGTGTACTACGTGGTCACTGCCGGAGATAAACAGCTGAGTCGGCACCGTTATCGCGGCAGCATCCGCCACCAGCCGGTCAGCGGTTTTGTAGAGCTCCAGCAGAATATTGACGGCGATCGGCCTCGTGATCAGCGGGTCCCGCTCAAATGAAGCGATACGCACCGGGTCGTGAGTCAGGTATTTGGCTTTGACATAGGAATTAACATAAAACAGCCCGCGTATTTTCTGCATCAGGGTCAATCCGCTGCGGGCAAACGGCACATAAAGTTTGACTTTAAAGGCCGGAGAAGCCAGTACCAGCCCGCGGATTTTCGGTGCGAAATCATGCACCCAGCCGGTCAGGGTGACAGCACCGACACTTTGTCCGAGCACGACCATGTTTTCGACCGGAATTTCATATTCGGATGAAATGAAGTTAATAAATTCATTGATGTCACTGATGGATGTGCCCATCGACGGACTGTAGCCTCTCGGCCCGTCATTACGGCCGTGACCCCGGGCATCCCAGGCAAATACCGCGAAATCAGGCAGCGCCAGCTCATCCGCCAGATGCGCCACCCGTCCGGAATGCTCATGTCCCCGGTGAAACAGCACAATAGCTTTCTTTTCCGCCGTTGCGGAAGGCCAGTGGCGGAAAAACAGCTGTTGCTGGTCACTGATGGTAAAGTGAGATTCAATGCATTCGCGCTGAGTCGGATAATCAGAAGATACACTCATAATCAGTCCTTTTGAGATGCGCTTTGTTGCGCAGATTCCTGCAACGCACGCCGGATACGGTGATAGCAGGTCAGAAACAGCAGGGCGGTAAAGACCGCAAACAGCACCGGAAACAGGACGGAGTCAAGAGATGCGGGAAAAACCGCTGCCCACAGACCCAGTGCGCCGAACAAAAAGGCGCGGTCACTTTTCCCGGCAGGGCCGTCATAGCGGCGTGATGCCCCGATAGTTTGTGCCAGTACACCAATAAATTCAGTCAGTACAGAAAGAAACAGGATCAGCAGTATCCAGATGGCGGCTCCCGGGAACAGCAGGACAAACGGGAAATAAAGAATCGTATCGGATATCACATCACCCAGTTCATTGAGGAGCGCGCCGAAGCGGCTTTTCTGGTCATGTTCGCGGGCCAGCATACCGTCAATGGCATTCAGCGCCATCCGGACAAACAGTACCGGCGGCAGCATCAGAAACAGGTGCGGGTCGGGAAACAGGATCAGGATGAAACCGGTGAGCAGGGAAAGGAACATTGCCGCCAGTGTGACCTGGTTGGCCGTGATCCCGGCATTAAACAGGCGGACAACAACAGGGCGCAGTAAGTTCTGAAACTTCGGTTTTAGATCATAAATGGTCATTTTTTTCCCTGATGATACACAGTCAGTTATCTGTATTATCAATCCGTTATTCTGTGATCGCCGCAATAAGCGTTTTCTTAAGTTAATACGGAGTGATCACCGGGCTGTGTTGTTACAGGTATGACAGTCTGCGGCGGGGAAAGTTTCGGCGGATAACACAAAGCAGGAAAAACTACGTTTTATCCTGCTTTGTCAGCAATCTCAATACCGCCGTGAAAACGGCGGTATAACAGGGGTCAGCGAGGTGAATTGACGGAAATATTGTGGCGGATATCCGTCAGGCGGTCTGATTTACCCGCTTGTTTGCGGGCATCAAAAACCACATCGTTATTCTGCGCGGTATTGATAATCACCGGCAGTGTTTTGCGGTGAGAATAGAGAGTGGTATTGGTTGAGCTGCAGTCCTGACAGACAACACCATTCGGGTTAACAATCAGCAGGCTGGCTTTACCGCCCGCAACCAGGGTATTGCCGCGCAGACGGGTTTTATTGTCACCGATCACTTCATTAATAATGGTTTTAGCATTTTCTTGATTATGAATAACCAGTCCTTTTTTACCGACATTATAGTCTGAGAAGACATTGTGAGAGATCCCGCGACCATCAGGTGAATTAATGACCAGAACGGGTTTTCCTGATTCATCTTTAAACAGTTTGGTTTGGACTTCCGGGCTGACTACGCGGATTTTATCGCCGTTTTTATAGGTATATTCCGTGCTTCCCGGCCCGGCAACAGTGTGTGCGGAAAATAGCGCAACAGAAATTAATGATAATGCAGCTAATGTCTTTTTCATGATTTATTCCTTTAATCATTATATTAAGTGTAAATAACCAAACGAACTTTACCACTTGAAATAAATGACGATTTCATAAAAAGAACATGGCGGATTTATATACTGGCGGGGAAATTGCCCCGGCAGTTACCGGGGACAGAAGGCTCAGATAATCTCCAGCACCTGCGCCGGCGGACGGCCGAGGCGGGCTTGTTTACCTTTAATCACCACAGGGCGCTCAATCAGTTTCGGGTGATCATGCATGGCCTGAATCAGTGCATCCTGATCGGTCACGGTGGCCAGTCCCAGTTCACTGTAAAGTGCTTCTTTGGTGCGCATCAGTTTGCGGGCATCGTCAAATTTCAGCTCGCGGAGTACGGTTTTGATTTCCGCTACTGACGGCGGGGTGTCCAGATAGAGCATCACTGCCGGAGACACGCCGTGTTCTTCCAGCAGTGCCAGGGTTTCACGGCTCTTGGAGCAGCGCGGATTGTGCCAGATGGTGACCGTGTCAGTCATGGTGTTCCTCATTATTTAAATTGTTTGAATTGCAGCTGTAACTGGCGGATCTGGTCAATCCGCGCATCATAACGGGCCTGATCATAACTGCCGGGTTTAGCCTGACGGGCGGCTTCGGTCAGGCTGCGGATAGCACCGTCAAAGTTACCCATCAGGTTCTGATATTCCGCCCGGGCGGCCAGTTCATCCGTGCGGCGGCCTGCTTTTCCGCCTGCTTCTGCCAGCAGATCCCAGCCGCTCGGGTCAGCCGGATGATCAAAGGTATAATTACGCAGAATCTTCGTTGCCTTATCATACTGTTTATTCTGAATATAGGCGTTGCCGAGGTTTATCTGATACACCGAATTCCCCGGTTCCCGTTTCAGGGCATTTTCCAGCCGGGTCACCGCCTGAGCGGTTCTGTTCAGGCCGATATCCACATCGGTCATCACATCGATAAACCAGACATTGTCCGGGTCGGCAGCCAGCAGTTTCGTCAGAATTTGTGAGGCCGGCTCATATTTGTTATCGCGGTAGAGCAGAATGGCACGGGCATAATCTGCCGCCATCTGCTCCTTATTGTTGCCTTTGCTGTAGTTTTCAATCATCTGGTCAGTCGCATTGCGCAGCGGCTGTCCGCCGTACATTGCCATTGCCCGCGCGCGCGCCAGCAGGAAATCGAAGGATTGCGGCGGGTTTTTACGCGGCATCTGACTGGCGCGGTTACGCGCATCCGCCAGACGGCTGTCCGGCAGGGGGTGGGTCAGCAGCATTTCCGGCGGTTTGGAACTGTAACGGGACATATCCACCATGATGGTCATAAAGTCCGGCATACCCTGCGGGTCAAACCCGGTACGGCTCAGTGTACCCATGCCGATGCGGTCCGCTTCCTGCTCGTTGGATTGTGTAAAGCTGATCATATTCTGCTGGATCCCGGCCATGGTGGAGGTCATGGCGGCGGCACCGACCGGCGTGCCGGTCATCAGCAGCAGGATAGAGCCGAGTGTTGCAGCCCAGGCCAGCGGCGCTTTGTTCTGCTGATCTTCCATCATCCGCGCGAGGTGGCGCTGGGTGACGTGAGCGATTTCGTGCGCCATGACAGAAGCGAGTTCACTTTCTGTCAGGCTGTAGCGGAACAGGGACGTGTGCAGCACCACATTGCCGCCGAAGAAGGCAAAGGCGTTAATGTTCGGGTTGGCAATCAGGAAAAAATTAAACGGGGTTTTGACCGAGTCAGCGTTTGAGACCAGGCGCTGACCGAGGTTATTGATATATTGCAGTAAAACAGGATCATAGACCATCGGGGAGCTGCTGCGGATCATCCGCAGATAAAAATCTCCCATCAGGTTTTCCTGCCCGATACTGAGTGTACCGCCGGCGGTAGTGCCGATTTCCGGTAACGCATCCTCAACCGCAGCCTGTGCGGCAGGCAGTACCGGGAAGGTCAGGGCAAGGCTCAGTAAGACGGCTAACGGTTTTTTCAGAAACGTATTCATAGGATGACGCTTTCCCCGTTGATTATCACTGGTAATAATTCGTGTATCATAGCAAACACTCAAGTAAAATCCTCACACAGTCTGCCCGGTGGGCAGGATTTGTCATATTTTGCCGTTAATCCCGGGAGCAGGTCATGTTAGATTTAATTATTCAGTGGTACCGGCGACGTTTTGCCGATCCGCAGGCAGTTGCTTTGACCGTTATTTTACTGGCGGGTTTCGGAATTATTTATTTTTTCAGCGGTATCTTAGCGCCGCTGCTGGTGGCGATTGTGCTGGCGTATCTGCTGGAGTGGCCGATTCATCAGATGGAAAAGCGCGGCTGTTCGCGTAAGCTGGCGATTATGCTGATCCTGACGCTGTTTATCGGGGTCAGTGTACTGGTGATCTTTATCCTCGCGCCGACGGTTTGGGGACAGGGGCGCAACCTGCTGCTGGATATGCCGAATATGTTCAGCCGTTTCAATGAGTTCGCCCGCGAACTGCCGAATCGTTTCCCGGCACTGATGGATGTCGGGCTGATGGATATGATCCTCGATAATGCCCGCAGCAAGCTGCTCTCGGTCGGGGATTCGGTGGTGAAAATGTCGCTGGCATCACTGGTGGGATTACTGGCGCTGACGATTTATCTGATTCTGGTGCCGCTGATGGTGTTCTTTTTACTGAAAGATAAAGAACAGCTGCTGCGCGGTTTTCAGCGTATTCTGCCGCGTAACCGCTCACTGGCCGGGAAAGTGTGGGTGGAGATGAATCAGCAGATTTCTAACTATATCCGCGGCAAAGTCACCGAGATGATTATTGTTGGTGTCTGTACGTATATCGTTTTCGCGGTGGTCGGCCTGAATTATGCTCTGCTGCTGGGTGTGCTGGTCGGATTGTCGGTCCTTATCCCGTATGTGGGGGCCGTGATTGTGACGGTGCCGGTGGTTCTGGTCGGGCTGTTCCAGTGGGGACTGGATTCGGATTTCTGGACGATGTTTATCGCCTATCTGGTGGTGCAGGGGCTGGACAGCAATATCCTGGTACCGATCCTCTTTTCTGAGGCGGTGAATCTGCATCCGCTGGTGATTATTCTGTCGATTATTATTTTCGGCGGATTGTGGGGATTCTGGGGCGTGTTTTTTGCTATCCCGCTGGCAACGCTGATTAAAGCCGTGATCCACTCCTGGCCGGAAGAGAAAGTGCCGGACGACACAATACCGGACAAAACCGTACCGGACAAAACCGTACCGGATAACAATATGTCCGGGCAGGCGTAATCTGACACAATAAAAAACACCGGTATGATGATGCCGGTGTTTTTATATCAGATATCAGCCATAAAAAAACACCATGGGTTAAGATGGTGTTTATAGCGGGGCAGACTGATTAATCAGCTGTGGGCTTTGAGGTATTCAAGCACAACCTGGTCGTGGTCGCTGGTTTTGAATTTATCAAAAACATGCTCGATTTTACCGTCAGCACCGATTAAGAAGCTGATGCGGTGAATACCGTCATAGGTTTTCCCCATAAACTGTTTTTCACCCCAGACTCCAAATGCTTCAGCAACCGCATGGTCTTCATCAGACAGCAGGGTAAAATTCAGTAACTCTTTTTCCGCGAAACGGGACAGTTTTTCGGGTTTGTCTGTACTGATCCCCAGCACTTCAACATTGAACTGTTTCAGTTCATCCATATTGTCGCGCAGACCGCATGCCTGGACAGTACAGCCCGGCGTCATGGCTTTGGGATAAAAATACACCAGCACACGCTGACCGGCATAATCGGCCAGGCTGATTGATTCACCATCCTGGTCGGGAAGGCTGAACAGGGGCGCCTTATCACCGGCGTTCAATGGGCTCATTACACACTCTCCGTAAACGTAATAATAAACACAAACATTAATGATTCATCAGGGTAATAGTGCCTTCGGCCTGTAACTCAGCACAAAGACGGTAAAACTGCTGCTGCAGCACCGCGTTGTTTTCCCCTGTCGGGTGATGCGCGGTGATCTGAATCTCCAGCAGTACTGCGTCTGTCTCATCCTCCGGCCGGGTTTTGGACACCAGTTCAGCCAGGGTGTAATCCAGTCTCATAAACAGATTGGTAAAGCGTTCCACCAGCCCGGCGGCATCAGGTACGGTGACCTGCGCACTGACACCGGTGGTCGCCGCAGGCTGATGCCCGCGCTGTGTCCGTTTCATGACCGTCAGCAGGTCAAGCTCCGCTGCCAGTACCGGCAGGGTCGCTTCCAGCATGGCAATGGCATTCCAGCTGCCTGACAGCATCATAATAAACGTGAACTCCTCACCGAAAATCGCCAGGCGGCTGTCTTCGATATTACAGTCACACTCTCCGGCATGACGGGTAATCGCATTCACAATCCCTGCGCGATCCCGTCCCAGTGCAGTGATAACCAGATATTGCTGATCGCGTTGCGGCAAACCCACATTCCTCTTCATGACACCGTGAATCTGTTAAACATAAAGAAAGATAAGGCCGATAGCAATAACCTGTTGTGTGCTCTGCGGTAATAATCAAATGATTGCGGCATATCAAACCTGCCGGATACAGACACGTTATCATGTGTTCCGCCGTTTTACCGGTGAAAAAAGCGGGCATTATTACTTCTTTTTAAGGTGTGCCGCCGGGTATTAACAAAATTCATTAAAAACGTACAGTTAGGGTGTTTTTTTCTGCGCTCCGAACAAGTACCATTAAAATGTTGTCCTATATTTATCCGATTATGAGGGTTTCGTACATGTCACACATAAATGATGTTTTAAAAGGCAGTATTGTTGCGATGGTTACACCACTGGACACACAGGGTCGTGTTGATAAGGCGGGGCTCCGGAAATTAGTGGATTACCATGTCGCGGCAGGTACGTCCGCCATTGTGGCTGTCGGAACCACCGGGGAGTCCGCCACACTGTCACATCAGGAACATGTGGATGTGGTGCTGGCGACACTTGAGTTCGCGGAAGGCCGTATTCCGGTGATTGCCGGTACCGGCGCGAACGCAACCAACGAAGCTGTCTGGTTTACGGAACAATTTGAAAACAGCGGTGTGGCGGCATGTCTGACCGTTACCCCGTATTACAACCGTCCGTCACAGGAAGGTCTGTATCAGCACTTTAAAGTGATTTCTGAGAATACCGCATTACCGCAAATTCTGTATAATGTGCCAACGCGCACCGGCTGTGATATGTTACCTGCCACTGTTGCCCGGCTGGCAAAACTGGACAATATTGTCGCAATTAAAGAGGCGACCGGGAACTTAAGCCGTGTGAATGAAATCAAAACCCTGGTGAATGATGAAAACTTCATTCTGCTCAGCGGTGATGACGCGTCAGCACTGGATTTCACCCTCCTGGGCGGCAAAGGTGTGATTTCTGTGACAGCCAACGTGGCTGCGGCAGCAATGGCACAGATGTTTGATCTTGCCCTGCGCGGGGATTTTGACCGTGCGCGTGTGATTAATAATCAACTGATGGACCTGCATCACACATTATTCTGTGAGCCAAGCCCGTCACCGGTAAAATGGGCCTGTCATCAGCTCGGTCTGATCGCAGAGCAGACACTGCGTCTGCCGCTGTTACCGCTCACGGAAGCGGGGCAGAATACGGTCGGTCGTGCCATGAAGACGGCGGGCATACGATAATATTTTAGGGAATCTGAATGGCAACACTACTGCAAAAATCAAAGGTTACGAAGCTCGCTGGTCTTTCCGTGGTTTTATTACTGGCAGCCTGCTCCGGCGATCAGCACTACAAGCGTCAGGTCAGCGGCGATACTTCGTACCTGGATGCGCCGCAGTTACAGGCGCTGAATGTTCCTCAGGGGATGATCCTGCCGCTGCAGAGCGGTCAGTATGATATTCCTCAGGTTAAGCAGGATGGTGCGACCGGTCTGGCGCTGGACATCCGTCCGCCGGTACAGACTGTCAGCCTGTTAGCAGGTTCCCGTACTGAAACAGCAGGGGACGCAAGCCGTCTTCTGCTGGAGAATTCAGCGGAAAACAGAACGCTGTGGGCGCAGATCAACCGCGTTCTGGCTGATCGTTCAGTGCCGGTCAGCCAGCGTGATGAAGCCGGTGGCGTGATTGTCACTGACTGGATTGTCTGGCAGCGTGCGGATGAAGATCTGCCGTTACAGTCCCGCCAGCGCATCAAAATCGAACCGGCCGGTTCACAGGTGGCGGTTGTTGTGACCAGCGAAGGTCTGAAGCAGGGTGAAAACCCGGTGACTGACAAAACGGAAATCACCCGTTATAACAACCTGACACTCAATGAGCTGGTGGACGGCCTTGATCGTATGCGTAATGCCGCGCGTCAGGAAACCAATGCGTCACAGTATGCCGCACCGGATGTTCAGAGCGGCAGTGATAAGACCGGTCTGCCGCAGATTATTGTCCGTGCGCCGTTTGATGTGGTCTGGTCCCGTCTGCCGGTTGTGCTGGAAAGTGTCGGCATGAAAGTGGGCGACCGTACCCGTTCCACCGGGAACATTGAAGTGACATACAAAGGGCTGAGTTCTGCAGAGTGGAGCAGCCTGGGTATGGATGATCCGTCAGTAGCCGAAGGTGATTACACCTTACAGGTCGGTGACCTGGATAACCGCAGCAGCCTGCAGTTTATCAGTGCCAAAGGGAAACCGCTGACACAGAAAGAAAACGATGAAATGGTGAAAGCACTGGAAGCGGCATTCAGCAAATCATCTGTAAAATAATATATTTACACGACATATAAGCGTGCAGATATAATTACTGATACCGGTCATTGTTAATGGCCGGTATTTTTTTACTCTGTAATGAATTGATACATAAACTGATAATTTATAAGATAAATTATTATTCCCTGCCTGTCATTCCGCATTATCAGCCACGTTTATACCAGACTCTCCGGTTATATTTAAAAATTATAACTATGTTATTGCCGTATTCAGCTGCACAGTCTGCTGAATATCCGGCTATTCGTAACTGACCGGGCTGCCATGAACGTATTTTCAGACTTTTCACAACCTTTACTGAGCATTGTTGTTGCGGTCTATAACGGGGAAAAATTTCTTCCTCAGTTTTTTGACTGCCTGCTGAAACAAACACTTCCTTCCTGCGAGCTGATCCTGGTTAATGACGGCTCCAAAGATAATACGGATGCTGTACTGCGTGAATGGCAGGATAAATTCACGTCAGTCACTGTCCTGGAGCAGGAAAATCAGGGCGTTTCTGTGGCACGGAATACCGGTTTTGCCGCCGCAAAAGGAAAGTACGTCACTTTTCCGGACATTGGTGATGTCATTCACCCGCAGATGTACGGTCGTCTGCTGGACATTGCCCTTGCCGGAAAATTGGATGTGGTAACCTGCAATGGCTCCTATATTTATGAAGACGGACGCGAGCCGCAACCGATTTTCCCGCCGGATCGTCTGCGTTCCACCGGCGTTATGTCCGGACCGGACTGGCTGAAACGGGCACTTAACTCCCGGAAATTTTTGCATGTCACCTGGCTGAACCTGTACCGCACTGATTTTCTGCGTGAGCAGGGCTATTACTTTGAACCGGGCCTGCACCATCAGGACATTCCGTGGACAACCGAACTGCTGCTGACCGCTGAACGGGTGGAATATATTGATGAACGCTATTACGATTACCTTATCCATTCCGAATCGGTATCGCATACACCACCGGACGATAAAATCCGGGTACGGACAATTCACAATTACATGAAAATTCTGGAAATGCTGGACGATATTAATCAGCGTCATGCGGATATTGTGAAGCAGATTCCGGCCTGTTACTGGCAGATTTCCAAAGAAGGGCTGGGGATCCTGCACACCATCAGTGATATAGAATCGCCGGAGGTGAAACAGGACGTTGTGCGCGAACTGTTTGATCGCGGGATCTGGTCACTGATTTGGGATAACGCCAAAGATTTGCGGCTGCGCTGGCGGCTGGCCCGCCGTTATCCGCGCCTGAAAGCGATCCTGAAAGACGCGGCGGAGAACACCGCAACACCGGTCTGATGACCGGTGAGATTGTTGTATTCATTACATCCGGACTTTGCGCGACAGCAACGCGACCAGCAATAACAGCGCCACCACCGCCAGCAGCGCGGCGGGCAGGGTAAAGCGGTAAGCAATCAGCCCGACAGACGCGGGTCCTGCCAGAATACCGAGATAACCCAGAGTGGTTACCGCCGGGACGGCAACGGCCTGCGGCATACTGGTCTGGCGGCCGATAGCGGAAAACATCACCGGTACTACGTTGGCACACCCCAGGCCGATCAGCCCGTAACCGGCAAGCGCCAACAGCCAGTTGTCACTCAGCACACTCAGCAAAAGACCCCCGGCAGCCAGCAGAGCGCCCCACAGTACCACCTGTGAACGTCCGAGTACCGCAACAATGTTGTCGCCGGTCAGCCGCCCGAGGGACATCAGCACCGCGAAGCAGGCAAAGCCCAGCCCGCCCATGCTTTCCGGCACATGACGATACTCGGTCAGGAAAACCGCACTCCAGTCCAGCACACTGCCTTCAGCCAGAAAGGTGGCGAAGCAGATAATCCCTATCAGCAATACCGCACCACGCGGCACAGCAAATGCCGGGCCTTCTGACGGCCAGGCGTAATCCAGCATACCTTTATAACTGAGAGCCAGCAGCAGAAGACAAACCGCCGTCACGGCTCCGGCGGCCTGTAATGCCCCCATTCCCGCCAGCATAAAGCCGCTCATGGCACCCGCACCGGCAATACCGCCGACACTGTAGAACCCGTGAAAACCGGACATCATCGGTTTTGGTGCCGCTTTTTCAACAATAATGGCCTGAATATTCATGGCACAGTCGGTAATACCGATCCCCATGCCGAAAATAATCAGCGTCAGAGCCAGCAATCCGGTGTGATCAATGACCGCCAGCAGCGGCAGGGTAATACTGAGCAGGATAACGGAAACGGTCATCACCAGACGGCAGCCGAAACGGGTGGTCAGTACGCCGGTCAGCGGCATGGCGACCAGCGCACCGCCACCGAGGCAGAGGAGCAATAACCCGAGAACCCCGTCATTCACGCCGGTGTTCAGTTTGGCAAACGGCACCAGTGCCGCCCAGGCCGCGGAGGCAAAACCGGCAACAAAAAAGAGCGCGCGGGTAGCCATCTGTTCCCGCCGGGCCGGTACGGCGGGCGGCGTTACTGCAATTACATCACTCATTCACAACAACCTTTACTATATTCATTTATAACCTGAATCATTATAGGATGATTAATCATTTTTTTTCAGACGAAAGTTACCCTCATTTTTCAACCGTGATGAACTCTATGATTTTGAGGATGAGTTCGGGGGCGACGATTTCTATGAGGAATGGGTTGAGCCGTCGGTCCTGTTACTGCAGCTCGATTCAGGCAGTGGTGACGTGGATATCCTGTGGGGTGACTGCGGTATCGGCAATTTCTTTATCCGTCCGGACGATCTGAAAAAAGCGGACTTCTCCCGTGTGGTCTATAACCGGGACTGTACCTGAGTATTGATAAGGTGTGCGGGGATGTACTGTACACCGGTCGCTTTCCGGGGCGGGATCTTTTCTTACGCAAACGATTGCTTATTGCCTCATTCTGAGGGAGAATATTCCGTGTCAGGCGATACGCCTATTATTAATCCTGTCTGGAGAGTGCAAGATGCAAAAACATGCTGAACTGTATCGTGGAAAAGCCAAAACGGTCTACACCACGGATAATCCTGATCTGCTGATTCTGGAATTTCGTAATGATACATCAGCACTGGATGGTGAGCGCATCGAGCAGTTTGACCGCAAGGGCATGGTCAATAATAAATTCAACCACTTTATTATGGGTAAGCTGGAAGCAGCCGGTATCCCGACTCAGATGGAACGTCTGTTATCCGATACCGAAATTCTGGTGAAAAAACTGGATATGGTGCCGGTGGAGTGTGTCATCCGGAACCGCGCTGCCGGTTCGCTGGTGAAACGTCTGGGCGTGGAAGAGGGGATGGTACTGAATCCGCCCATCTTCGACCTGTTCCTGAAAAATGACGCCAAACATGACCCGATGATCAATGAATCCTACTGCGAAACCTTTGGCTGGGTCAGCCGGGAAAACCTCGCGGAAATGAAACGCCTGAGCTACATCGCCAATGACGTGTTATCCCGCCTGTTTGATGATGCCGGGCTGATTCTGGTGGATTTCAAGCTGGAATTCGGCCTGTATAAAGGTCAGGTCGTACTCGGTGATGAGTTTTCACCGGACGGCAGCCGTCTGTGGGATAAAGAAACCCTGGATAAAATGGATAAAGACCGCTTCCGTCAGAGCCTGGGCGGCCTGATTGAAGCCTATGAGGAAGTGGCACACCGTCTGGGTGTGGAGCTGGATTAATCATTCACCTCCTGAATGAAATAAAAGCCCCATCAAGAAAAGCGGAAGCCCATAGCAAACCATGATACGCCACAATATTTCATATATCATATTGAAGTGGCGTAATTATTTTTATCGTTGATCGTGTTTTTCCCACGAAATTAAATGATGTTCCACGATGGCTCATAATATTTATGTACACATGAGTGTACATATTTTATAGTTGATTGAAGTTGTAAGTACACCCGTTTTCAGTTCCACACACTTTTTGAGATTTCGTTATTTTCAGCTAATAACCGGTATTCTTCCGGTGTCAGATTATTCAGGGATTCATGTGGACGCTCCCGGTTATATTCCCTCAGCCAGTGTTCCGTGATCTCCCGTACTTCATTCAGTGTCCGGAACAGATAAAAATCCAGTATTTCGGTCCGGTATGTCCGGTTAAAACGTTCGATAAAGGCATTCTGAGTCGGTTTACCCGGTTTAATAAATTCCAGTATCACGCCATGCTCTTCCGCCCAATGTGCCAGTGTCAGTGATATAAGCTCCGGACCATTATCCATCCGCATTTTCACCGGGTATCCGCGTGTTGCAACTATTCTGTCCAATACAGCGATAAGGCCCGGCAGGCGTGACGGATGCTCATCGAATACTGTTCGATAAGATAGCTGACAAGCTCCCGCTTTACCGCTGTTTTTAAAGCTTTTTTTCGATAACATCCTTCAGTGCCCGGCACTCAAGACTCAGGTCAGCAAACATCTGTTTTAAACGCCGGTTTTCTTCCTCAAGATCTTTTAATTTTTTAATATCAGGCGCTTCCATTCCGCCGTATTTGGCTTTCCAGTTATAGTAGCTGGCTTCGGATATATCGGCTTCACGGCAGACATCTTTGACTGTCCGTCCGGCTTCGACGGATTTCAGAACGGCGATAATCTGATGTTCAGTAAATCGGGCTTTGCGCATAGCGATCTCCTCAGAATACATATCAGTATGGATGAAGATCTCTGAAAGTGAATGGGACTTTTTCCCGGGATACTTACAATTGACGATTTATTGGTATTTTCGGTAGAAATTATAAAATAAGATGAGTAGTATATGAAATACTAATGCAGAGTTCTATTGAGAGACTCTGCATTAGTACTATCTAACTAATAACTAGAATTTAAAGGATGTTAGCTGGTTATATTCTAGATGTGATATATTAATTTAAAATCAATTCAATCCAACTGAGCATGAGGATGAATCAGAAAAATAAAAATAAGCGTTTCCACCTGATTTTCCCATTATAATCACAATCAGAACATTTCCGTCATCAGAATCCTTAACACTACAATAGAAATTTGATTTGGTTTCGAATATGCCCTCTTCTGTTTCTACTTTAATATGCCAGTAGTCAAAAGGAGAGCCGGATCCAGTAATGTAATTAAATTCTTTTGCTTCGGTTACTTCAAGTGATTTACAGCCAGATAAGGTGTATTCTTCTGGGAGGTAATTATTTCTTGAGTGAGTTAAATAAATTTTCTCTAGAGTATCATGTGATTGGTTACAGATAATGAATGTACCATGTTTTTCAGTCTTGGCGCGTTCTTGCAAATCTAAAGTATCATTTTGATCATTGTTCATTGTAAGTTCCTTTAATTTGTTTTTTGGTTTAATTTAAGTGAGCATGTTCCTGAGTCTGTAAATAAAAAATAGACAGTATTGTATTGATCTATATATAATATCAAAAATCTATCATCCCATGATCTAAAATCACACTTAATTTTTCCAAAATACTTAACGTTGTTTCTTTCTATTGTAATTTCCCAATAATTTGATGGGGAGCCAAGCCCTATTTCATATTTAACATCGTGGGTATCAGTTCCAGTCATTTTTTGTAAATTATAAAATGTTTTACTATTATCTTTGAATCCTTTAACTTTAAAGTCAACTCGTACAGATGATAATTTTGTTGATGAAAAGTTAATAACAGTATATGTACCTCCCCGAGTACTATTTCTATTTGTGATTTCATCGTCACTTAATTTATTGCATGTTACGCAATTTTCTTTTCCATCCATAACAACCACCTCATTTATTTATTGATAATCAATTTATTCCAACATAAGACAATAATTTCAAATCGATACAGATGAACCTACATGATACCTCCTATCTTTTAGTTGTCGTTCACATTGTTGTATGAAATATATGTCATATGATATTAAGTGTCACCATATGCAATATATAAAAGATAATTATCCTTAATAATTGGTATTTTATTTTTTTAACTAATTTTGGTCACTCACTGATTGTTAATGATATGTCAATATTATTGAGCTAAGTATTATTTCAAATGGGATGGTTGAGGTTGTTATTATAAATAATATATATCTTATATTAATAGCTGTTTATTGTAAGAACCTCAATATAATGCTCCATTCACCTTTAGAGAACTGATAAGGTGACGGTGCAGTGATAAAGCGAAATACGGATGCCATCACCAGCCTATACAACAAATATCAGCCCATTGCCTGTGGGGGTGGGGGAAGGAATTAAGTACAGATAAAGCCGCGCCGGTGGAGCGGATATCGCTTACTTATCAAAATATTCTACATCATCAGAAACATCTGCCATTTCCGGTACCCAGCTGCCGTCCTCGAAAATCTCCTGCAGTATCTCTTTTATTTTTTTATTGTCCTTATCATTTTTCCCGCCGGTTACTGACATCGACGCATTGGTTCCCCACGCAATACGAACGTTCATATCCTGATACTGAGCACGAAACTTTCGGTCAATTTCTTTTTCTAACACCTCAAATGTACCAGGTGGTATCATCTCTTTTTGGTTGCTGCTAAAAATAACATCAATACGGAGCATGTGATCACCTCTTAATTTACTGTTTGGATATACAGTGAAATTTAGGCGTGTAGTTGATGAATGTCAAAAGTAGCCATCGGTAATCATCAGATATGTGGGCGCATACAGTAGGTTATGGTGTGTGATTTTTTTGTACATGTGCGCGCTCATAAATCTTATTTTTAACCGGTAATTTAATTTAATATATTGATATTAAAATAAATTTATTTTATGTGGATCATTCCTCTCCTGAATGCATTGCCGGTGATAACAGAACCCGCTTATCACCGGCATTAAGCTGATTTATCACTCCCCTGAAAGAAAGAAGCATTTTTCCTCACTTCATTTTCTCTGTACTATGTAGTTATCCGACTATTATCCGATAAGCAGAGAATCATCATGCGTTGGCAAGGGCGTCGCCAGAGCGACAATATTGAAGACCGCCGCAGTGCGGGGGGCAGAATTCCGGGCGGATCCGCAGGCGGGCCGCGTATTCCGCTGCCGCGCGGCAAAGCCGGACTGGTTGTGATTGTTATTGTGGTTGTGGCCGGTTTTTACGGTATTGACCTGACCGGCCTGGTGACCGGTGACCCAGTTAATATCGGGCAGACCACCTCACAGCAGCGTCCGGTACAGAGCAGTGCGCAGGAGCAGAAACAGGCGGAATTTACCGGCGTGATGCTGGCGGAAACCGAAGCGGTCTGGGGACAAAAATTCGCACAGATGAACCGGCAGTACCGTGAGCCGAAACTGGTGCTGTACCGGGGCGCAACCCCGACCGGTTGTGGTGCGGGGCAGGCGGTGATGGGACCGTTTTATTGTCCGGCTGATCAGAAAGTCTATATCGACCTCTCTTTCTATGACGATATGCGCACCAAATTAGGGGCGGGCGGGGATTTCGCGCAGGGCTATGTGGTCGCTCATGAAGTGGGACACCATGTTCAGCACCTGCTCGGTATCGATCGTCAGGTACGTGAGCGCCAGCAGCGCAGCAGTCAGAAAGAGGCAAACCGCCTGTCAGTGAAAATGGAATTACAGGCTGACTGTTTTGCCGGGATCTGGGGCCATGAGATGGAAAAAGCCGGGATCCTCGAAAACGGTGATCTGGAAAATGCCCTGAATGCGGCACAGGCCATCGGGGATGATCGCCTGCAAAAACAGAGTCAGGGACGGGTTATCCCGGACAGTTTCACACACGGAACCTCCGCACAACGTTATGAGTGGTTCAAACGCGGTTTTGACAGTGGTGATATTGCGCAATGTGACACATTTTCCGCACTGAAATAAGCCTTTCTGCCGGTTTTCCCTGCAAAACCGGCAGAGTTTGATTATCATCGTATAACGGCATACTATTGGCGCCTTTCATTCCCCCCGACACGCAGGATCTGCTATGAGTAATATTGACCCGACCCTGATTATCCTCCTGGTCTTAGCCGGGCTCGGGCTTATCAGTAATAATATGACAGTAACCCTGGCCATTCTTTTTCTGCTGGCAGTGCGCATCACGCCGCTTAACGGCTATTTCCCGTTTGTGGAAAAATACGGCCTCAAGCTGGGGATCCTCATTCTGACCGTGGGCGTGATGGCACCGATTGCCAGCGGAAAAATCAGTGCCAATGATGTTTTAGGCTCCTTTCTGAACTGGAAATCATTGCTGGCGATAGCGATCGGCATTCTGGTGTCCTGGCTCGGCAGCCGCGGAGTCACCCTGATGAGTAACCAGCCGTCCACCGTTGCCGGGTTGCTGGTGGGGACGATTATCGGTGTCGCGCTGTTCAGAGGCGTGCCGGTCGGGCCGCTGATTGCGGCGGGGATCCTGTCACTGCTTGTCGGTAAGATGTAGCGGTTTTCTATGTTACCCGCACTGTTTCACGCCTGCACAGAACAGCTCCGCATACAGGGTATCCGCCGTCTGTGGGTACTGAGCGGCAGCGACAACTGGTGTGAATCGCGGCTGCGGGAAATCAGGGACGCGGCTCCCGGTGACTGGCCGGTGATTTCCGCTCAGCTGCCCGGCGGCATACCGGCGGAAAAAGCCCGTTTGTTGCTGGGGCAGGAATTCCGCCACGGCCTATTTGATGCCCGGCGCGGGCTTCACAGCGAAGCACTGGCTATGCTGACAGGTACATTACAGGCGGGCAGCTGGCTGATCCTGCTGCTGCCGCCGGAATCACAGTGGCAGACCCGGCCGGATGAGGACAGTCTGCGCTGGAATGACGGCGGGCAGATGATCCCCGCGCCGCACTTTATGCGTCATTTCGCCCGTACACTCAACAATCCTGCCCATCTTTGCCGGTATGAAGACCGGTCATTTGATATGACACTGCTGCCGCCGCAACCTGAGTGGCTGCCGCCGGACGGTACCCCGACAGCGGCACAGCAGCAGATACTGACGCAACTCCGCTGCGCGGAACGCGGCATATTCTGTCTGACCGCAGCCAGAGGACGGGGAAAATCTGCTGTAGCCGGTCTGTTCCTGGCAGAAGCGCCGGGCCGTCATTTATTGTGTGCCCCGGCGAAAGCCACTGTCACAGTGATACAGCGCTATCTTCATGATCCACAACAAACAGAATTTATCGCTCCGGATAATTTACTGACACTGGCAGAAACGGCGGATGTCAGCACATACGGCTGGCTGGTGATTGACGAAGCGGCAATGATCCCGCTGCCGCTGCTCAGCCGTTTTACGGCGGTGTTTCCCCGTGTGCTGCTGCTGACCACTGTTCAGGGCTATGAAGGCACCGGACGGGGATTTCTGCTGAAATTCTGCCATTCACTGCCGAAGTTTACCGCACTGACGCTGACGCAGCCGGTGCGCTGGGCAGAGCATGACCCGGCGGAAGCCTGGCTGGATGAGGCTCTGCTGCTTACCGAACCGGCAGAAAAAATCACACCGGCGGGTGAGTGTGAATATCAGTCCGTAACACAGCAGGGGTTATGTGATGACCCGGATTTACTGTCCGGGTTTTACGGCCTGCTGACGGCGGCACATTACCGGACGTCCCCGCTGGATTTACGGCGTCTGGCGGATGCGCCGGGACAGCATTTCGCGCTGTTCCGCCACCGGCAGCAGGTGACGGCGGCACTCTGGATGACAGACGAGGGCGGCTTACCGGCGGCACTGACCCACTCTGTCTGGGCGGGAACGCGGCGGCCGCGCGGAAACCTGCTGGCACAATCACTGGCGGCACACAGTTACTTCCCGCAGGCGGCACAACTGCATTCACGTCGTATCAGCCGTATTGCCGTCCATGCAGGTTACCGGCGTAACGCGCTGGGGCATCAGTTATTACAGCGGGCGGCAGAGGCGGCAAAAAACAGCGGTATGGACTATCTGTCCGTCAGCTTTGGCTATACCCCGGAACTGGCTGCATTCTGGACATCCTGCGGTTTTCGTTTTGCCCGTATGGGCACACATCCGGAAGCAGGCAGCGGATGTTACACCGCAATGCTGTTGCTGCCGCTGACGTCTGCCGGACAGGTACTGGCAAATGCCGCAGAACAGCAGTTTGTCCGCGACTGCGCGGTTTTTTCTCAGATATGGGGATTTTCACCGGTACCGCCGGTTCAGGCTGAATCACTCAATGAACGGGAATGGCGGATGCTGGCCGGGTTTGCGTATGCTGCCAAACCACAGGCGGTGGCAGAGCCGGCACTGGTACTTCTGCAAAGGGCATATCCGGCACAGACCGGGGAATTATCACAGTTGCTGTCCGGTAAACCGGAGATACTGAAAGCGCGCCACATCAGCGGGAAAAAGGCATTGCTTAATGCGCAGCGGCAGGAAACGGCCGTGATACTGCAGACACTGCGCCCTGAGTGGGCGCAGCAGACAGCAGCGGACATCAGGGCTTTTTAGATTTATTATCCGGCCAGTCATCCTCATCATCCCACTGCGCATTATTATCACGGTGAGGCGGTAGTTCCCTGCGGTTCTGCAGATATTTTTTGTGATCCACCCGTTTGAGATCTTTAATGGCATTCAGGATCACGCCGACGAACAGTACCAGGATGACCCACCAGTAGTCTGCTAACCAATGCATTGTTGTTACCTTTTTTGTCTGTCATTATCAATTAATTAAAATCAATACGTTATTATCATTCAAAATGAATTCAAAACCATCACAGCAGATTATCACACCTGCCATGTACTGAATAACATTTCCTGATGACCTTTTCCCGGCGACACACCATGACATTCCGGTGATACCGCCATTGCTGTTTCCTGTTATTTAAACGGGTTCGGATATTTATTTAAATACCAGGTGCCGAAAATAACGGATGCGTAGTCGGTTAAATGTCCGACATCACGGTAAACCGGAATGCCGTCAATATCGGTCAGGCAACGCCCGTTATGACATTGAACATCTTTGGGATCAATGATCGTCAGCGATGGGTATTCATTCTTTAGTTTTACAAATAACCGGCTGAACCATTCCTGCTCATCACTATTAAATTGGCCGGCACCACAGTGATTACTGCGGTAATCACGGCGTAATTTTACATTCTGATAAAAACAGGTCATAAAATTATGCGGCATCGGATTAATGGTTTTGATAATAACCGGTTTGGCACCGGAGGTTACAATAATATCCAGCGCTTCACGTAATGCTTTTTCTGTGCGTGACCGGGATTCCCCGGTTGATCGGGTATCACCGGTCTGATTGATGACATGATCACCGGCATAGTTACTCCAGACCTCACCAATAATGACATAATCATAATGTCCTGTTCTGATATCATTGTAATACTGCTGAGTATCATCATAACAGCGTTGGTACACGGTGTTTTTATAATTCCACCAGTCATAAAGATAGACGCCCGGCAGTGTCAGGCAGGATGATGTCGCTTGTGCCCGGATATCCATACCGGCATCTTTTCCGATGACATCCATAAAGCCCCAAAAATGGTTGGCATGAGAGTCGCCAAATAAAAAGGCTTTTTTATCCGCCCCTTTTTTCCCTATATGGCAGACACCGTCGGCTACCGCATTATCATTACTGAGGCATAACGGACGATTGTCATAATGATGGTCTTTCAGTACGTTTTCCATTTTCAGATACGCATCTCCGAGCCTGAAACTGAATCCGTCATGTTTTACAGTAATTTTACTTAATGTTAGCGTGATGATGACAGGAATAATAAATAAAATCAGAAAGGTATATGCAAAGCGCAGCTGAGATTTTCTGAATCTTTTTTCAATGCAGACATAAGATAAATAAGAGAAAATCAGCGTAATAAACATCGCGGCCAGTTTCTCTGTATTGGTATCGAAATAACCGGTGTAACGTGCAGCAGCAAAAACAGGCCAATGCCATAAATAAAGTGAGTATGATATAGCACCAATAAATACAACAATATTGATTGACAGTATTCTGCTGATAATCGTTTTGCATTGCCCTGTATAAATGATGACCGCAGAACAGGCACAAACAGCAACAGTATAAAAATTAGGATAACCCGGTAATACCGCATCACAGCTGGCGATTAATATTAATACGGCAAAAGCGGCAATTGACAATATATTACAGACTGATTTTTTATTATTTGTTTTTTCAGGCATATAAGCAATGGTCACACCGACCATAAACTCAAAAATACGGGATGAAAATAAATAATAACTTTTATCCGGGTAATTATCTGACAAAAACAGGGACAGAATGACGGTCAGTATCGTCAGTAAGGAAACCACCCGCACGATACTGAAATGATAGCGGCGGCATAATGTGTGCAATAAAAACAGCGCAGGCGGCATCAGAAGATACCATTGCCATTCAATTGCCAGTGACCAGGTATGTAAAAGCGGAAGGTAGACGGAATCCTGAGCGGCATAACTTGTCGTTACCCGTGAAAAATACTGATTTGATAAAAACAATGAGGTATATTTCTCACTGTTCATGACATCAATATAGTCATCCGGTAAATAAAATATTGATGTTATCACCAGAACGAATAACATTACCAATAACAGCGCAGGTTGCAGCCGCCAGAGACGACGTCTGTAAAAATCCGGAAATGAAAAGTTCTTGTCAATAAGTTGTTGTTTTATTATTGATGAGATTAAGAATCCCGAGATGACAAAAAATATATCAACACCAATAAACCCGGATGGGATCAGATTGTCATAGCTGTGGAATATAACAACAAAGAGAACCGCTATTGCTCTCAGCCCGTCGATATCTGATCTGTATTTAATTGACATAGTTAATCAGTTATTTATATTAATTCCGCAAAGTATATCACAGGTATATGACAGCCTCTATGAACAAAAGAAGCCGGTAATGCGCTGATGACTGACCGGATTAAAAACCGATGCCCGTACCTATTCCCGCAGACACGCCTTCTGAGCCTCCGGATGCGCCGATGCCCACCCCGGCACAACCTGACAGCAGAATAACAGCGATAAAGCAGACTATTTTCAGCATATGACCTCTGTACATAAACGGTTGCAATTGTCCGGATAGTATACCGAAAACAAAAAAAAAGCTCTCTGCACCCGCAGAGAGCCGAAAAAAAACCAAAATAACCAATTGGTACCACGCGGCAGACAATAACAGCGCTGAGTTAAACGATACTGTAACGGATTCATAAACCGTCAGCATGTTATCGCTTTGTTGACTCGCAACCGGCTCCGTCAGGTGTATTATTCTGCTTTTTTATGGTGCCGTTATCTGGTCTTACCTCTATATCTCTGCTTTATATCAGAAATAACTATTCTGCCGGTCTGATAACCCGCAACAGCGGTTCAGCGCGGCGGTTTGATCTTTATTTTCCGCTGTAATAGAGTCTGGGATAGTTTAATTTTCCGGTTTCGGATCCTTATTTTCTCTGCTGCTTGTCATTGTTATTTCAGGAAAAATTGTTGTCATTCAGATAAGTCAGTCTGTATGCCTTTTCATCCGCCGGTATATTCACTACCAGCGGAATAATGATTTTACGGGAGCATTATGATGGGAAAAACAATCCGTCAGGTAACGTTTGAATTACTCCGGCAACTGAATATCACCACGGTTTTTGGTAATCCCGGTTCGACAGAAGAAACCTTTCTGAAAAATTTTCCGGCAGATTTTCGTTATATCCAGACACTACATGAATCCTCTGCGGTAGCCGCCGCTGATGGCTATGCACAATCCACCCGTCATGTCGCACTGGTGAATGTGCATACCTCTGCCGGGCTGAGTAACGCAATGAGTAATATCCTCACCGCGTATATGAACCGCACGCCGCTGATTATTACTGCCGGTAACCAGACCCGTGACATGCTGCTGATGGAGCCGTGGCTGACCAATATTAAGCCGGAAACATTGCCGGAGCCGTGGGTGAAATGGAGTTATCAGCCGGTGCGGGCGGAAGATGTGCCGGCTGCGTTTATGCGGGCCTATGCCATGGCGCTGCAACCCCCGGCAGGTCCGGTATTTTTATCGATCCCGCTGGATGACTGGGACAAACCGGCTGAAACGGATACCGCGGTTGTCCGTACGGTGTCTCATCGTATCAGTGCTGATCCGGTGCGGATACGGGAATTCGCACAGGTATTGTCGCAGGCGAAAAATCCGGTGCTGATCTACGGCGCATCTCTTGCCCGGGGTGAGGGCTGGGAAGCGGGGATCCGGCTGGCGGAAAAACTGAATATCCCCGTGTTTTCGGCACCGGCCTCCGAGCGTCCGCCGTTCCCGGAATCACATCCGCTGTATGCAGGCGGCCTGCCGTTTGCCATGAAACCACTCTCGGATAAGCTCGCCGGGTACGATGTGGCGCTGATCATCGGTGCGCCGGTTTTCCGCTATTACCCGTATGTGGCCGGTGACTATATCCCGTCCGGATTGCGGCTGTTGCATATCACCGATGATCCGCAGGAAGCGGGACGGGCGCCGGTCGGGGATAGTCTGCTGAGTGATGCGGTACTGGCGGTTGAGCAGTTAACGGATCGGGTGACGGCGCGCCCGGCGCAGGCAGCCGCTGTCACCAGACAGCCGCACGGCATGGCACCGCATCCTGCTGCGCCGGAAGCGGTATCTGACGGGGCACTGAGTGCCTCACAGCTGTTCCGGGCAGTCAGAAGCGCCATGCCGGAAGAGACGATTCTGACCGAGGAATCCCCCTCTAACCTCGCAGAACTGCATGCCGCCTGGCCGGTGGATAAACCGGACTCATTCTACACCTTTGCCAGCGGGTCACTCGGCTGGACATTACCGGCCAGTGCGGGGATTGCCCTCGGTGAGCGTGACAGCGGGCGTAACCGTCCTGTAGCGGCGATTATCGGTGACGGCTCCATGCAGTATTCTGTACAGGGATTATGGACTGCCGCACAGCATCAGTTAACGATCCTGTTTGTTATTCCGGAAAACAGGCAGTACGGTATTCTGAAATCTTTCGCGGTACTGGAAGAGACGCCGGGGGTGCCGGGCCTGGATATCCCGGGGCTGGATATTGCGGCTCTTGCCACCGGTTACGGTTGTACAGCGGTCCGGGCAGAAACTGAAGCTGAGGTGATTGCGGCCTGCAAATCCGCATTACAGCGTAAGGGGCCGACCGTGCTCGTTGTGCCGATCCTGCCTTCAGTGCCGCCGCTGATGTGATATCAGTATCAATCATTTGATTTGCTGACCGTCACCTTACTGCCGGTAGTCTGAGCGGCGCTCTGTGCGGAACAGAGTGCCGTTTTGTTGCCGGATCATCATTAATGGTCACAAGCCGGTTGAATAAGATGTTACGCAACGATAACATTGAGTTGCATTCTCATTACCGGAGGCTCAGGACGTGAAGCCGTTCACCCGTATACTGCTGCTGTTATCAGGCTGGATTGCCGTCATCCTGGCAACGCTGGGGGTCGTGCTGCCGGTTTTGCCGACAACGCCGTTCCTGCTGCTGGCAGCGTGGTGTTTCTCCCGTTCATCCCCCCGGTTCCATCACTGGCTGCTGTACCGTTCCTGGTTCGGCGGCTACATCCGTCACTGGCAGACGCACAAAGGCCTGCCGCGCAAAGCAAAACGGCGGGCAGTCATCGTGATCCTGCTGACGTTCGCGGTATCGCTCTGGCTGGTGAAACTGATTTATATCCGGCTGTTACTGCTGTGTATTCTGGTCTGGCTGCTGATCTTTATGCTGCGTCTGCCGGAAACAGATGACATGGCGCCGGAGAAGACTCCGGTGCCGGAGGAGAAATCACCGGATTAATGGCTTTCCGGTAATGTGACATATTGCTGATAAACTGCGTCAAGATTAGCCAGTAACCATGTTTTACCGGCGATATCCTGTGTTTTCAGCACCCTTTCAAGCGTTTCCGGGGTGTAAAGCTGCTCCGCCTCATAAGAGAGCGGCCAGTAGCTGATATGCCACGGTTCATAAGCCACACCGCCGGTCTGGCGCTGTGTGAACGGCAGATAAAAATCAAACTGTGCCATATTGTCCGCCAGCCAGGCGGAAAGGGCGGCAAAATAGCCGCCTTCCTCATACTCCCAAGGCTCAAGCTGAAGGGCGGTGTCAGCAGGCAGACGGAACGGATCGTAATAATCGATCTCTGTTCCCCAGTGGTGACGGCTGGCACCCGGAATAGCAGACCAGCGCAGGATCGCCTGACAACGCTCCGCTTCTGACAGCGCTGAGACATCCAGCGGGCGGTTTTCAGCATCATTGACGGTGCGGATCCCGGTAAATTTTTCATTCCAGATAATCTGCTGACGGGAAAAATCCCGGAAGGAACTGGCGGGCATCAGCTTAAATCCGGCGGTTGCCGCCGCTTTCTGCATGGCGAGAAACGCTTTGGTGGCATTAAATTGCAGATGATGATTACCGGCAAAATTAATGACATGATCACGGGTCTGCCCGGTCAGCATTTCAAAGGTCATCATAGCAGGATCTGCTCCATAATCCGTTGATAGATACGGCTGAGCTGCTGTAAGTCAGCGGCGCTGACGCATTCATTCACTTTATGAATGGTGGCGTTGACGGGACCCAGCTCCACAACCTGTGTGCCCATCCGTGCAATAAAGCGTCCGTCGGAGGTTCCGCCGCTGGTGGAGAGTTCCGGTGTCAGATTACAGTACTGACCGATGGCACGGCAGACCGCACTGGTCAGCGGGCCTTCCGGGGTCAGGAACGGATGTCCGGACAGTGACCAGTGAATGGTATGTTTCAGCTGATGTTTTTCCAGCAGCGCAGCGATACGGGCTTCCAGTGATTCTGCGGTGGATTCGGTGCTGAAGCGGAAATTGAACTGAATAAACAGATCACCCGGAATGATATTATTGCTGCCGGTACCGGCGCGGATATTGGCTATCTGCATGCTGGTCGGCGGGAAGAACGGATTGCCGCTGTCCCAGTGCTCTGCCACCAGCTCCTGTATAAACGGCGCGGCACGGTGAACCGGATTATCGGCCAGATGCGGATAGGCGACATGACCCTGAGTGCCGTGAATGGTCAGGTTTGCGGTAACAGAACCCCGGCGGCCGTTTTTAATCATATCCCCTAATTGTGACTGGCTTGACGGCTCGCCGACCAAACAATATTCCACCTTTTCATGGCGCGCCATCAGCGTATCCACCACTTTCACTGTGCCGTTAACGGCTGATGCTTCTTCATCTGAGGTGATAAGAAAGGCAAGGCGGCCCGGATAGTCCGGATAGCGTTCAGTGAAACGTTCAGCGGCGACAATCATGGCCGCCAGCGAACCTTTCATATCGGCAGCACCGCGCCCGTACAGCATACCGTCAACCAGTGCCGGTTCAAACGGCGGTGTACGCCAGTGGCTGAGGTCACCCGGGGGGACCACATCGGTGTGACCGGCAAAGGCCAGCGTTGTGCCGCTGCCGCCCCGGTATGCCCAGAAATTCTGTGTGTCGCCGAACGGCATGTGTTCGACGGTAAACCCGGCGGCAATCAGGCGTTCAGCCATCAGTGCCTGGCAGCCTTTATCATCCGGGCTGACCGATTCCCGGCTGATAAGCTGTTTTGCCAGTTCTGTTACAGGACAATGCATGGTGTTTCCTTTATCTCAGGCAGGAAGGCTGAAAAACTGCTGATAATCATCAGCTTTAAAACCAAGGTGATAGCGACCATCTGCGGAGATCAGCACCGGGCGTTTGATCAGTGCCGGTTTCTCTGACATCAGGCGGATAGCGGACTGTGCATCTGTCACTGCATCCTGTTCGGTTTTATCCAGCTGACGCCAGGTGGTGCCGCGTTTATTGAGCAGCAGTGTCCAGTCAATATGACGGGCAAATTCACTGAGGAGTTCAGTATCCGCGCCGTCCTGCCGGTAATCATGAAACGCATAGGCTATCTGATGCGCATCCAGCCAGGCACGGGCTTTTTTCATCGTGTCGCAGTTTTTGATCCCGAAAATCCGGCTGACGGAGGTTGTATTTTTCATTTTTTATCCTTTGTCGTGAACACGAAAAATAGCATAATGCGGGAATTTGATGCAGTTATCCAGAATCTTACGTGCAGAGAGTATTCGATAAATGCAAAAAAGTGGGGTAGCATTACGCCATAACCATGACAAAAACATCCGGAAGATGTTGAGACAGGATCGATGAAAGAGTACTTAGCCGGAAGCACGCTGTTATTTGCCAGCTTTACCCTCGCGGGACAAACGGACGTGTATCTGAATGAACTTCAGCTCAAATTTACCGAAAACAGCGAACTGTGCCTGGATGAACATAAATGGCCGCAGTTCAGCTCAAGTCAGTCAGAGCCATGGATGATTTCACGGCTGAATGCGCTGGCTTCCGTTGGTTTTATCAGTGCAACGATTGAATCGTCCGGTGTGGAATATCAACTGACGGACAAAGGAAAAGACGCCTGGCAGACGCATGAGGATTTTTGTTACGGCGCACTGCGTATCAGTAAAATCAAGGCAATAGAGCCACAGGGCAACGGTATCAGCACCGTGTACTTTTACTATGGTGTAACCGGCATGCCGGACTGGGCACATGATAAAAACATCCGCTACGCCTACAGTGAGGTCGATACTATTCTTCGGGGGATGAATAAAGAAGTTATCCAGGTGGATGTCCGTGAAAACCCGGACGGCACACTGGAGCTGCTCAATTACCCGACACCGGCGAGTATCGACGAAGAAAGTGAGTAACCCCGGAACCGCCATCCCGGGGATCTCTCTCAGCGGGGCAACCGGTATTTCAGATAGAGCAGGCTGGCCGCGAGCCGCGTGGAGACATTCAGTTTTTTCAGTATATTGCGGATATGAACTTTCACTGTCTCTTCTGAAATAAACAACGCCCGTGCAATTTCCTTATTTTTCATCCCGCAGGCCAGTTCTTTGAGAACATCGGCTTCCCGTTGTGTCAGGTAACTGACCGGATCGTGATAGTGTTCACGTTCCTGCAAAATTTTATAAATCGCCTCACTGAAAATCTTTTTTCCTTTAAAGGCATTTTTAATCTGACTTAATAAATAATCAACATCGCAATTCTTTAATAAATAACCATCAGCTCCGGCATCAATAGCAGCATATATATCATTCCGCTCCCGTGATTGTGAAAATACCAGAATATAGCTGGAGATTTTCTTATGACGTAACTTTTTAATAAAATCAATGCCGGAAAACGCACGAACATTAATATCTAATATAATCATTCTGGGGGTGTGCTGATGAATATGACTGAACAAACCATTGTTGTCAGTGAATTCCGGCATGATGGTTAACGCATAATCCGGCTGTAAAAGCATTTTAAAACCATAGCGTAACAACGGATGGTCATCAATAACCATAATAGTGTGATGAGGCATAGAGTTCTCCCTTGCCGGGTGTGCGGTATGAAATTATTTTAATCAAAACGATTTAGTTGATATATTAATTATTGAAATTAAAAATAGACTATGATCGTCAGGACAATTAATTTTTACGCAAAAGTGTTATATGTGCAAATAACAAAGTATTTAAAAATAATAATGTCCCTAATAACATGAAGCACATTATAGGGATAACATTCAGGGTTTAAGACAGGAAGAGATAATTGGCGGTCTGGCCGGAGAAGGTCGCTATTATCAGGTAACCGGCAAGGGATATGTTGTTTTTTTCAACAGCTTCAGTACATTAACTACATGAATATTACACTTTTTTCACTATTCCGCTGTTTATCAGTATACTGTTTATGTAGCGCTGAATAACGTGGACGGCGGCAGATCTTACGCCGCTGACCCGCCCTGACCCTGTTATTAATGCCTGTAAAGGATCCTGAAATGGACGAACAATTAAAACAAAGTGCCCTTGAGTTTCATCAGTTTCCGTCTCCCGGTAAAATTACCGTTACCCCGACCAAACCGCTGACCACCCAGCGTGATCTGGCACTGGCCTATTCACCGGGGGTTGCGGCTCCCTGTCTGGCTATCGCGGATGATCCGCTGGCGGCTTACAAATATACCGCCAAAGGTAATCTGGTCGCCGTTATCTCCAACGGCACAGCGGTGCTTGGCCTCGGTAATATCGGGGCGCTGGCCGGTAAGCCGGTGATGGAAGGAAAGGGAGTTTTATTTAAAAAATTCTCCGGCGTGGATGTTTTTGATATTGAAGTCAATGAAACCGATCCGGACAAACTGGTGGATATCATCGCCTCCCTTGAACCGACATTCGGCGGCATCAACCTCGAAGATATCAAAGCACCGGAATGTTTCTATATTGAAAAGAAACTGCGTGAACGCATGAAAATTCCGGTCTTCCATGATGACCAGCACGGTACCGCGATTATCAGTACCGCTGCGGTTCTTAACGGATTGCGCATTGTTAACAAGGCAATCGGCGATGTTCGTCTGGTGGTCTCCGGTGCCGGGGCTGCATCTGTAGCCTGTATGAACCTGATGGTGCTGCTGGGACTGAAACGCGACAATATTATTGTCTGTGATTCCAAAGGGGTTATCTATAAAGGCCGCGAAGCCAATATGGCGGAAACCAAAGCGGCTTATGCTATTGACGACAACGGCATGCGCACCCTGGCGGATGCGATGCCGGGCGCGGATATTTTCCTCGGTTGTTCCGGCCCGGGCGTGCTGACACCGGAGATGGTCAAAGGTATGGCGCGTGACCCGCTGATCCTGGCACTGGCCAATCCGGAACCGGAAATCCTGCCGCCGCTGGCACTGGCTGTCCGTCCGGATGCCATTATCTGCACCGGGCGTTCAGATTACCCGAACCAGGTCAACAACGTGCTCTGCTTCCCGTTCATTTTCCGCGGCGCGCTGGATGTCGGCGCAACAGCAATTAATGAAGAGATGAAACTGGCCTGCGTGAAGGCGATTGCGGATCTGGCGCTGGCAGAGCAGAGCGAACAGGTCGCCTCCGCTTACGGTGGTCAGGAACTCTCTTTCGGGCGTGAATATATTATCCCGAAACCGTTTGATCCGCGCCTTATCCTGAAAATTGCCCCGGCAGTGGCAAAAGCAGCAATGGAAACCGGCGTGGCGACACGTCCGATTGAGGATTTCAGTGTCTACCTGGAACACCTCAATGAGTTTGTCTACAAAACCACGCTGTTTATGAAGCCGATTTTCTCTATGGCACGCAAAGACCGCAAACGCATCGTGCTGGCTGAAGGGGAAGAACCGCGCATACTGCATGCGACTCAGGAACTGGTCAGCATGGGGCTGGCGTATCCTGTTCTGATTGGCCGCCCGGATGTGATTGAAATGCGAATCAAAAAACTGGGACTGCAGATTGTGCCGGGTCAGGATTTTGAAATCGTTAACAATGAAAGTGATCCGCGTTTTGCTGAATACTGGCAGGAATATTATCAGCTGATGAAGCGTAAGGGCGTGACCCAGGAACAGGCCCGCCGCGCTATTATCACTAACCCGACCAGCATCGGTGCCATCATGGTACACCGTGGCGAGGCGGACGGCATGATTTGCGGGATAATCGGTGATTATCATGATCATTACCGGATTGTGGAAAATGTGTTTGGTTTCCATGACGGTGTGCACACGGCGGGCGCGATGAATGCGCTCAGCCTGCCAACGGGGAACACGTTTATCGCGGATACCTATGTGCATGATGATCCGACCGCAGAACAACTGGCGGAGATCACGCTGATGGCGGCTGCTGCGGTGCGCCGGTTCGGTATTGAGCCGAAAGTCGCGCTGTTATCCCGTTCCAGCTTCGGTTCCTGTCCGTCACCGTCCGCAGAAAAAATGCGCGATACCCTGGCGCTGATCCGCGAGCGGGAACCGTCACTGGAAATTGACGGGGAAATGCACGGTGATGCGGCGCTGGTGGAGGCTATCCGCCGTGATCTGATGCCTGACAGCCCGCTGAAAGGCGCGGCAAACCTGCTGATCATGCCGAACGGGGAAGCGGCCCGTATCAGCTATAACCTGCTGCGGGTGACGACCTCGGAAGGGGTGACGGTTGGTCCTGTACTGATGGGGATTAATAAACCGGTGCATATTCTGACGTCTATCTCCTCCGTGCGGCGTATCGTCAACATGGTGGCGCTGGCGGCGGTGGAAGCACAGACTCAGCCGTTGTAAAACAAAGCATGTAAATCAAACGCCCCGGTAACGGGGCGTTATACAGGAAAGATATGCTGAAGATTGAAAAAGTGGATCATATTGCGGTGATTGCTTCTGACCTCACGACCAGTCTGGCATTTTATTGTGATGTGCTGGGATTGACGGTGCTCAGTGAACATTACCGCGCGGAACGGGATTCTTACAAGGTGGATCTGGCGCTGAACGGGGAGTATCTGCTGGAGCTCTTTACCTTTCCGGCAAGCCCGCCCCGCGTATCACAACCGGAAGCCTGCGGTCTGCGCCATCTGGCATTTGCAGTGCAGGATCTGACCGCATGGGAAACACACCTGAAACACTGCGGTATCCGTTGTGACAGCATTCGCACGGATGAATTTACCGGTAAATCCTTTTTCTTCTGTTTTGACCCGGATAATCTGCCGGTGGAGTTTTATGCCCGCTGACGGATAAAAAAAAGCCAGCGCGATGGCTGGCTGAGAAACTTCGAAATACTGGAAGCAATGTGAGCAATGTCGTTTGCCAATACCTTAGTAATTTACTCAGGTATCGACAGCGAGAATGATAATTTTTCCCATTTAAAAAGTAAAGTGTTTTTTTAATAAAAACGCTGATTATCTGCACAGAAAGCTAAACCGCACAAAACAGCAAAAGATCACTTTATTAAAATTAAGTGTAAAGTTGTTTAATAATTAAAGTTATTTGGTTAAAAAGCCTTGAAATGTGGCAAAATGCCCCTATTTTCTGAGGCATATGATGGGCACACTATTTAAAGGATCATACTGATATGATGCGAATTGCATTATTTTTACTCACAAACCTGGCCGTAATGGTCGTCTTCGGCATTATTCTGTCGCTGACCGGCGTTCAGAGCCGAAGTGTGACCGGACTGATGATTATGGCAGGGTTATTTGGCTTCGGCGGCGCATTTGTGTCTCTGCTGATGTCAAAATGGATGGCGCTGCGCTCTGTCGGCGGGCAGGTGATCACCAATCCGTCCACTCAGACGGAGTACTGGCTGATGGAGACGGTACGCCGTCAGGCACAGCAGGCCGGTATCGGCATGCCGGAAGTGGCGATTTACCACGCACCGGACATTAACGCCTTTGCAACCGGCGCGCGCCGTGATGCGTCACTGGTAGCGGTCAGTTCCGGGTTACTGGAAAATATGAGCCGCGATGAGGCGGAGGCGGTGATCGCCCATGAGATCAGCCATATCGCGAATGGTGACATGGTGACCATGACGCTGTTACAGGGCGTGGTAAACACCTTTGTTATCTTTATTTCCCGTATTCTGGCACAACTGGTGGCAGGTTTTATGTCAAACAACAATGACGAAAACGCCGGCAATCAGGGCAACCCGATGATTTATTTCGCGGTATCGATGGTACTGGAAATTGTGTTCGGCATTCTGGCCAGCATTATCACCATGTGGTTCTCACGCCGCCGTGAATTCTATGCGGATGCGGGTTCCGCAAAACTGGTGGGCCGCGAGAAGATGATCGCCGCGCTGCAGCGCCTGAAAACCAGCTATGAACCACAGGAAGAGGGCAGCATGATGGCGTTTTGCATCAACGGCCGCAATAAATCATTCAGTGAACTGTTTTTATCACATCCGCCGCTGGATAAGCGCATTGAAGCACTGCGCAGCGGTGAATTTCTGAATTAATCTCAGACACCATGACAAAAAGGCTGTAACACAGGGTGTTACGGCCTTTTTTATCTCCGTTTGCTGAGTGCGTCAGCGATGATGCCGAAAGCGGCAGAGGATTTCAGGCGGCTGGTATAATAGAGATAATATTCAGGGTAGGTGATACGACATTCATCCAGCATACTCAGTAACTCTCCGGCGGCAATATGCGGGCTGACCAGTTGCCGCGGCAGATACGCAAAGCCGTAACCGGCAAGGCAGGCACTGAGCGCCTGGTTAATGCTGCTGACCACCAGTTGTCCGCTGACCCGCAGTTTTTGCTCCCGGTGGTTTCTGACAAAAACCCAGGAAAAATTTTCTCCGTGAGTCGGTAAGCGCAGATTGATACAGGGCAGGGTGAGCAAATCCTCCGGTATCACCGGTGCGGTATGCGCGGCGGCGCATTCCGGTGATACCACCAGTGCCATCGGGTTTTCCCCGCTGATCGGGACCGCTATCATATCCCCGGCAATCAGTCCGCCCCGGCGCACACCGGCATCAAACCGTTCTCCGGCGATATCCACCAGACCGTAATCCGTGATCAGTTCCAGACGGATTTCCGGATATTTTTTCAGTACCGGCATCAGTGCAGGCCACAAAACCTGCTGTACAGCATACTCATCAGCAGAAATCCTGACTGTCCCGGCCGGTTTTTCCCGCAGTTCCGCCAATTGTGCCAGTCCGTCCGTAATCTCAGCCATTGCCGGTGCAATCAGGTCAATCAGCCGCTCACCGGCCTCTGTCAGCGTCAGACTTCGGGTGGTTCTGTTCAGCAGTTTCAGTTGCAGACGCTGTTCCAGATTATTGATGGTCTGACTTACTGCGGATTGTGATGTGCCGGCCTGAACCGCGGCCCGGGTAAAACTGCCCTGACGGACAACCATCAGGAAAATCTGCAAATCATTAAGGTTCTCTTTCATATTTATAAGCCTTGCTTATAGCCGAAATCATATTATAGCGTCTAATCAGGGTAATTATCCGGCGCTATGCTGTTTTGCACTTACTTTTTGTAATCAGAGGACACTGCAATGACACCAGTCAGGTTTATGAATGCCAATATTGAGATAGCCGGAAATCTTCGTTTCCCGGCAGATTTTGATGCGTCACGTCGTTATCCGGCGATTATCATGGTTCATCCCGGCGGCGGGGTAAAAGAGCAGACTGCCGGTCTGTACGCAGAAAAACTGGCGGAGCATGGTTTTATCACGCTGGCCTTTGACGCATCATACCAGGGGGAAAGCAGCGGAGAACCGCGTCACCTTGAAAATCCGTACATCCGTACAGAGGATATCAGTGCGGCGGTGGATTATCTGGTGACCCGACCGTTCATTGATGAAAATCGCATCGGTGTAACGGGAATTTGTGCCGGAGGCGGCTATGCGATTCATGCGGCAATGATTGATCACCGGATTAAAGCAGCGGGAACTATCAGTGCGGTTAATTACGGTGACATGTACCGTTACGGCTGGCGGGGCGACCAGACACCGGAACAAACTGCTGGGTTGCTGCAACTGGCGGCTGAACAGCGGAATGCGGAAGCAAAAGGTGAGGCAACAGGGTATCTGCCGACCATTCCGGCTTTAGTCCCGGAACAGCAGGAACCGGATCTGGCAGAAGCATATGATTATTATCATACTGTGCGGGCAATGCATTCTAATGCGCCCGGAAAAATTACCACACGCAGCCTGGCACAACTGATCACTTATGATGCCTTTAATCATGCAGATATTTTTTTGACACAGCCTCTGCTGGTGATTGCGGGAAGTGAAGCCGGAACACGCTGGTTATCAGAAAAAATTTATCAGAAGGCAGCATCAGAGAATAAAACGTTATATGTGGTTGACGGCGCAACCCATATTGCAATGTACGACCAACCGGATTATGTGACTCAGGCTGTCAGTCAGCTGGTCCCGTTTATGCACAAGGCATTATAATATAAAGTAAAAAGCCCGTATTCATATTCTGAATACGGGCTTTCTGTTATTTGACGATAATCAGCGGCGGGATATTATCCCTGCTGCAAATCTTCGTCGTTATCATTATTAAACAGGGTTTTGTCTGTCTGACCCAGGATCTGGCTGGTGACTGTCCCGGCGGTCATGGAACCACTGACGTTCAGTGCGGTACGGCCCATATCAATCAGCGGCTCGACAGAGATCAGCAGTGCAACCAGGGTGACCGGCAGACCCATGGCAGGCAGGACAATCAGTGCTGCGAAAGTCGCACCGCCGCCGACACCGGCAACACCGGCAGAACTGACGGTCACAATACCGACCAGCGTGGCAATCCACAGCGGATCAAACGGGTTGATACCCACTGTCGGGGCAACCATCACCGCCAGCATGGCCGGGTAAATCCCCGCACAACCGTTCTGGCCGATGGTGGTTCCGAAGGAAGCCGCGAACCCGGCAATAGAGTCAGGAATACCGATACGGCGTGTCTGTGCCTCCACACTCAGCGGAATACTGGCTGCACTTGAACGGCTGGTAAAGGCGAAGGTCAGTACCGGCGCGATTTTACGGAAGAAACGCAGCGGGTTGATACCGGCAATACCGACAATCAGACCGTGAACCACAAACATCAGCAGAATCGCAATATAAGAAGCAACAACGAAAGTTCCTAACTTAATGATGTCCTGAATGTTTGAACCGGCAACCACTTTGGTCATCAGGGCAAACACGCCGTACGGGGTAAAGCGCATCACCAGACGCACCAGTTTCATCACCCACGCCTGCAGGATATCAATCGCGCTGAGCACTTTGGCACCGCGCTCTTCGTTGTCTTTAATCAGCTGAAGTGCCGCCACACCCATAAAGGCGGCAAAAATCACCACGCTGATGATGGAGGTCGGGTTAGCACCGGTCAGGTCAGCAAACGGGTTTTTCGGAATAAAGGACAGGATCAGCTGCGGAAGGGTCAGGTCAGACACTTTGCCGGCATACTGGGATTCCAGCTGGGTCAGACGTGCGGTTTCTTTCACGCCCTGGATCAGACCGTCTGCCGTCAGGCCGAAAGCGAGGGTGATCAGAATACCGATTAAGGCGGCAATTGCCGTGGTGATCAGCAGGGTGCCGATCGTCAGCACGCTGATTTTACCCAGTGAAGATGCCTGGTGCAGACGGGCAACTGCGCTGAGAATAGACGCGAAGACCAGTGGCATAATCACCATCTGTAACAGCTTCACATAGCCGTTACCGACAATATCAAACCATGGCAGGGCCTGTTTTACCGCGTCATTTTCTGTCCCGTAGAATGCATTCAGCCCGAGGCCGAACAGAACACCGATCACCAGACCGGTGAGTACTTTTTTGGACAGACTCCAGTCCTTATTGCTGCAGAGCTTCATCAGCACCAGCAGCAGAATAACGAATATAGCGAGATTGCTGATTAATGGAAAATTCATCCCGGTCTCCGATACCTGTTGGTATGTTGTTATAGTGTGTTGACTGCATCGTATACAGTTATGGCGATGCTGAAACTGTAAAAGATACGTTATAGATTAACAGGAGTTTTCTGCATCACTTATAACGAATCTGAATTATTTATAGCTATATTGTAGATCACAGGGACTGATTTGGCATGAATAGTCACTAAACAGACTATTTTCAATATCTTTTGGCTATATAAAATGAATTACTTATAGCCGGGCTGTTATCTGAGTCAGCACCAGCTCCCGCAGATGATCCCACCAGACTTCCCAGTGTGCAGGCAGATAGAACGAGGCCACCAGCACAATCAGCGCCACACTGCGTTCTGCCCGCTTATTGGCTTTACTGCCCAGCAGCGGAATACAGAAGCGCCAGCGTACCGGCCATAACAACGGGATCCCCGCGGTGGTCAGCATATCCCCGGCCAGATGGCTGAGATACCCGACAATGACCGCCTGATAAAAATCCGCCGGGACAGACCAGCTGACCGGAAGTTGTGTGCGGAACAGAATAATGCCGATCAGAATAGCCAGCAGGCTGTGCGTGAAACCCCGGTGCCCGCACAGGCGGGAGATTGGTACAGAAATAAAGCGGACCCATTGCCCCAGCATGGATTTCGGATGGTCAATATCCGGCAGAAGTGCGCCGGCGAGAGCGCCGGGGATCAGGTGCAGCCAGTCCCCCTGACTGATATCAGGCGAAATCTGAAGCTGGTGAACCATCACTACAGAAGCGACAGAGAAAAGCAGGTGACCCTCAGCCGTCATGATACCGGGTAAATACTCAGGTGTTTATTTATACAGTGTTACAGTATAAAGTCTTTTATGACGCCCGACCAGAGGGTAATAAAGAAAAAGGCTTATTTATTAATGAATAACTCCGGAATATTCCACTAACGGAGCAGGGCGGGATATTTCCCGCCACAAAAATAATCAGCTGACCATGGCTGCGGTCAGTTCACTGAGTGATGACAGGCGGTAATCTGCCAGTGACCAGCGCGGGTCGGCGGCCATTTCAGCGGCGGGTACCACAATGGAGCGCATGCGGGCGGCTTTACAGGCAATCATGCCATTAACCGAATCTTCCAGCGCAACACACTGTACCGGCGGAACGCCCAGCGCTTCAGCAGCATTCAGATACACCTGCGGATGCGGCTTGCTGTAAGGCAGATCACCGGCAGATACCACGGCATCAAAATAATGGCGGATGTTAAACATCTCCAGCACGGATTCCAGCATATAGAGCGGTGAGGCGGACGCCAGGGCAATTTTCAGTCCCTGTGACTGACACAGGGACAGTGCATGTTCCACTCCGGGCAGGAGCGGACGCTCTTTTTTCACCATGGCAATCGTGGAATCAATAATCCGCTGGATGACGTCTTCTTTAGACGGTGTCTGCCATGGCGAAACCTGATACCACAGCTCCACGACCTGGTCGATACGCAGACCCAGCATATCGGGCAGTTTATCCCGCAGTGACATATCCAGGCCGATGCTGCTGAAAACCTGATTTTCGCTCTGAAGCCAGAACGGCTCGGAATCAATCAGTAAACCATCCATATCAAAAATAGCGGCCTGTACCGGTAAAGCGTGGGACATAGTGTATGCTCCTGAGATCCTGCAATGAATGAAAACCCGCTCTGATTGTAACAAGCCGGGGCGGAGAGTTCATTAAGTGACTTAATCATTTCCGGGGTAAAAAAGTCCGGAATAATGATAATGATCTTCTTCTGATTTCTGCGCTATGATGACAGGGAAAAAATTAAATGAGGAAAGCGCATGACGCTGCAACAGGCACGCTGGGTTGCTGTATTTAAACGGGTGGCAGGCTGGGTGGTTTTTATTCCGGCTCTGATCTCAACCCTTGTTTCGTTACTGAAACTGGCTCATCAGCAGAGTACCGGCAGTGATAAAATTAATGCCGTTATCGGGGATTTTATTAATGTGGTGACGGAAATGATCCGTGTGAATACACCGTTTCTGAACACATTCTGGAATAACTCCCCTGTACCGGATAAATTACTCGGTTTTGAAGGTCACAATCTGAGTTTTTTACTGATTTATATCCTGATGTTTGTGGGGCTGGCGCTGAGTGCATCAGGTATCCGCATGTCTCGGCAGGTAAAGTTTATCCGCGAGAATATTGAAGATCAGGCCATTATTGAAAATGCCAGAGAGAGCGGAAAAACACCGGCGGATTTAATCGCCAAAATACGGATTCCGAATCACACTATTTTCCGGCAGATTTTTGTGCTGTATGTGCTGCCGGTGTTTATCGGCGCGATTGCGTGGTTCTTAATTAAGTTTCTTAACTGGTAAGCAGAACAGCCGGAATAAAAATACCCCGCAGAGTCTCTGACGGGGTATTTTTTTATCGGCAAAACAGGGACTAACCGGCGAGAATATCGTCAATAATTGCCTGTGCGCTCTGATAATAACGATCACCAAACAAATGGCTGCGGTGAAGCTGGTAATAGAGCTGATACAGCGGCTGGCGCTCTAAGAAACCACTGTCCAGCGGCCAGACCTGCTGATAGCCGTCGAGGATTTGCATCGGCAGCTCAGGGAAAAAAGAGAGCATCGCCAGGTCACACTCGCGATCTCCCCAGTAACACGCGGGATCAAATGCGACAGTGCCGCCGTCAGCCACCGCCGCACAGTTTGACGGCCACAGATCACCGTGCAGCAAAGAGGGCTGCGGCTGGTGGTCAGACAGTTTTTGCTGTACACGCCGGATAATGCTGTCAATATCACCGAAAATGATGCCTTTCTCTTTCGCCAGCTGTAACTGCCAGCCGATGCGCTTTTCAGCAAAGAAAGACGCCCATTTTTTATCCCAGGCATTCGGCTGAGGATTGGTACCCAGCAGGTTATCGTCATCGAAACCGTAACGGGGTTGCTCATGCCACTGGTGCAGACGCGCCAGCTGTTGCCCGAACATATAGGCGGAATGGGAATCAAAAGGCTTCAGCGGCAGATATTCCATAATCAGGAAGCTGAACTCTTTTGTCGACCCGACACCATAAACGGCGGGGGTTGTCAGTGTATGGCTGCGGCTGAGAGCATCAAGCTGCTCCGCCTCGGTTTTGAATACCTGCAACATGTCACGCCGGTTATATTTGATAAAAACCGGATGATCGCCGTAACGGGCACTCCGGGAACGGTGGATTTCACCGCCATCGAGTTGTTTCTTGTCAGAGAACGAGTGTTCGCCGAAATGTTCACTGAGTATACGTCCTGCTGCCTGCCACATGAGCCACCTCACTAAGCCGTCTATCAGTTACTCTATCTTACCGCCGGAAAATAAAAGAAAAAAGCGGACATCTCACACAAATTACACAGTAAGCGCAGGGAAAGACAGAAAAGGACAAAAACGGATGGCTGTTTCGGAAGAGTCCGGAAGCGGGGGGATATCCCGGTGACAGAATATCCCCCGTGATGCAGAAGGTCAGGCAACCTGTCTGCGGCGTTTGAGGGCAGATAACTTCAGCTGGTTATAAATCAGTGCCAGCACAAAATAGAGTGCCTGTACCAGCACAATACAGGCACCGGTAGCGCCGTCGATATGGAAGCTGACGACAGTACCGATATAGCTGGAGCTGACAGAGACCAGAATCGCCACCAGAATCATTTTGCCGAAGCTGCGGCACAGCAGGAAGGCGATGATACCCGGTGAAATAAGCATGGCGATCACCAGAATAATCCCGACTGCCTGGAGTGAGGCGACGATAGTCAGTGCCAGCAGCGATAACAGCCCGTAGTGCAGCATACGTACCGGCAGACCGATAACCCGGGCCTGGTTGGGATCAAAGCAGTACAGCATGAAATCTTTGTATTTCACCATCAGTACCACCATGGTCAGCCCCGCGATAATCAGGGTCTGACGCAGCTCAGCCTGAGTGATTCCGAGGATGTTGCCGAACAGAATGTGTGTCAGGTGTTGTTCGGTATCAATGCGGGTGAACAGCACAAGACCGAGGGCAAACATACCGGAGAACACAATCCCCATGACGGTATCTTCTTTGATCCGGCTGTGTTCTTTCAGGTAACCGGTGGCAAAAGCACAGAAAAGCCCCGATACAAATGCACCGATAATCAGCGGAATGCCCATCACGAAGGCCAGTACAATACCCGGCAGGACCGCATGGGAAATCGCATCCCCCATCAGTGACCAGCCTTTGAGTACCAGAAAGCAGGAGAGAACAGCACAGACCGCGCCGGTCAGAATAGCGGCAAACATAGCCCGCTGCATAAACGGAAAGGCAAACGGGTCAATAAACAGAGAGGTCAGAAAATCACTCATGAGTTTGCCTCCTGATGCAGTTTTGCTGATTCACGGCGGGCCCGGCGGCGGGCAGAGAGCATGCCGTGTTTTGGTGCGAAGAAGAAGGCAATCAGGAAAACAATAGTCTGTAAGGTTACAATCATGCCGCCGGTTGCGCCGTTCAGAAAATAACTGATATAGGCACCGGCACTGCTGGTGACCGCCCCTAAAACAACGGCGATAATCAGCAGCTTTTTAAACTGATCGGTCAGCAGATAGGCGGTGGCTCCTGGGGTAATCACCATCGCAATGACCAGAATTGCCCCGACTGTCTGGAGTGCCGCGACAGTACAGGCACTGAGCAGGGTAAAGAAAATAATTTTCAGTGCCAGCGGGTTCAGGCCGATTGAGCGGGCATGGGTTTCATCAAAGAAAACAACCAGCAGATCTTTCCAGATAAACATCAGCACGAGGAAAGAAACCGCAATAATAATTTCCACCTGCAGCATGTCTTCATCGGCAATCCCGAGGATATTCCCCATAATAATGGTCTGCACATTTACCGAGGTCGGATTGAGGGAAACGATCAGCAGACCGGCGGCAAAAAAAGTGGAAAATATAAACCCGATCACCGCATCTTCCCGCAGCCGTGTCAGATGACGGACAAAAGTCATGGAAAGGGCAGCCAGCATCCCGGTGAAGAACGCCCCGACAGAGTAGGGAAAGCCGAGAGCGTAAGCCCCCGCAACACCGGGAACCACGGAGTGGGAGAGGGCATCCCCCATCAGTGACCAGCCCTTGAGCATCAGGTAAGCGGACAGAAAGGCACACACGGCACCGACAATGCCGCTCACCCAGATGGCTTTCACCATATAATTGTATTCAAACGGCTGGAGTAACAGCTCTGTCATGGCTGTTCTTCCTTACTGCCGGTCTTCACCGTCAGATTATCCTGATGGCCGTAGAAGACAGCGGCGCGTTCGTCATCTGTAATCACGGTCAGTGAACGCGGGTCATCGTCGTCATGCAGATCCGGGCCGGACAGATTGATATGACGCAGCACACCACCGAAGGTTTTTTCCAGGTTTTTCTGTGTAAATGTGGTGGCGGTCGGGCCGCTGTCGAGCACCGTACGGTTTATCAGGATCACATGATCACAGAATTCCGGCACACTGCCGAGGTTATGGGTGGAGACCAGCACCAGATGTCCCTCTTCGCGCAGTGAACGCAGTAAATCGATAATGGCATTCTCTGTTTTGACATCCACACCGGTAAACGGCTCATCCAGCAGCAATACCTTGCCGTTTTGTGCCAGGGCACGGGCCAGAAACACACGCTTTTTCTGGCCGCCGGAAAGTTCGCCTATCTGGCGGTGGCCCAGCCCGGTAAGGCCGACTCGCTCCAGGGCATCGGCGACAGCTTTTTTGTCCTCTTTACCGGGAATGCGCAGAAAGCCCATTTTTCCGTAACGGCCCATCATCACCACATCAGAGACCAGAACCGGAAAGTTCCAGTCTACTTCTTCTGTCTGCGGAACATAGGCAATCACATTCTTTTTCAGCGCGGCACGCACCGGTTCATCATTCAGTGTCACCCGGCCCTGTGTCGGTGTGACCAGCCCCATAATGGTTTTAAACAGGGTGGATTTACCGCTGCCGTTAATACCGACGAGGGCACAGATAGAGCCGCCCTCTATACTGAAACTGGCATCAAAAATCGCGGTATGGCCGTTGTTATAAGTGACAGTGGCGTTATCGACAACCAGCTGTGGTTTACTGAATTGATCACTCATTGATGAAATCCTTTGGCGATAGTCTCTACAGTGGTATTGAGCAGATCAATATAGGTCGGAACAGGGCCGTCAGCGGCAGACAGGGAATCCACATACAGTACACCGCCGTACTCTGCGCCGGTTTCTTTGGCGACCTGTTTAGCCGGTTTGTCAGAAATGGTGCTTTCACTGAAGACGACCGGAATTTTATATTCACGGACGGTATCAATCATGTGGCGGACTTGCTGCGGGGTACCTTGCTCTTCTGCGTTAATCGGCCACAGATACACTTCCTGAAAACCGTAATCATTGGCCAGATAACTGAATGCGCCTTCACTGGTCGCCAGCCAGCGCTGATTTTCCGGGATATTGGCCAGGCGGGCACGGAGCGGGGCATCAAGTGCTTTTATTTTCGCGGCATACTCAGCCGCATTTTTATTGTAAGTTTCCGCATTCGCCGGGTCATGTTTGACCAGTGCAGCCCGGATATTTTCGATGTACATCAGTGCGTTTGTCGGGGACATCCAGGCATGCGGGTTCGGGTTACCATTATATGCGCCGCCGCGGATGGAATTAGGGGTAATACCGTCGGTAATGACAACCGCCGGGACATCCTGCAAATTTTCAAAGAAGCGCTCAAACCAGCGTTCCAGATTCAGACCGTTCCACAGGATAAGATCGGCATCCTGCGCCCGCATAATATCTTTCGGGGTTGGCTGGTAATCATGAATTTCGGCACCGGGTTTAGTGATGGACTCCACGATTGCAGCATCACCGGCTACGTTTTGCGCCATATCCTGAATGATGGTGAACGTGGTAATAACCTTGAATTTTTTCTCTGCCGCCGCGGAATATCCGCTGACCGCGCACAGGGTAAGCAGCAGCACAGCATGGCGGAATATCTGTGTCAGGGACGGAAGGGAAAAGGTATTTTGTTTTTTGTTCATTTTATCAGCCTGCCTGGTTAAAGTGTGACAATCACTAAGGATATCGTTATTGATAATGATTATCAATATCATTTATTGTTGTCAAGCACTTCCGTAATATTGTTATAACATTCAGTACGATCAATTCACACTATGCTATGAATCACATAAAATGTAAAAGTTAAGTAAACTCCTTTTGGTTTATGTGTGTTTTCAGTATTCTTAGCGTCGTCAGAAAGCGGGATAAAGGGTAACAGAGTGAAAAAAACTGTGAGTGTGATTGCGTTAGCATTATTGTTGGCGGGCTGCTCCGGAAGCAGCAAACAATCCCGTACCGGTGGCTGGATAACGCCGCCATCGTCCGGTATCAGTGATTATTCCGCCTATCCGGTAAAGGGCAGCGGGGTCTATCCGATCACGCCGTTTGATCAGTTTATCCGTCAGGCATCCAACCGTTATGAAGTCGATGAAACACTGATCCGCGCCATTATTGAGGTGGAATCCTCTTACCGGCCGGATGTGATCAGCACATCCAACGCGGTGGGTCTGATGCAGATAAAAGCCTCAACCGCCGGGCGCGATGCCTACCGTGTGAAAGGCCGCAACGGCGAACCGAGTACCCGTGAACTGCTGGATCCGCAAACCAATATCGATATCGGTACCACCTACATCCGGATTATCCGTGACCAGCATCTGGCCGGCATTACCGACCCGCAAACTCTCAATTACGCAACGATTGTCTCTTATGTCAACGGTGCCGGCGCATTGCTGCGTACGTTTGATAACAATCGCGCCCTGGCGATTGAAAAAATTAACGCATTGTCTGCCGATGAGTTTTATGAGCATGTGCAGAGCAAACATCCTGCATCACAGGCTCCCCGTTATCTGTGGAAAGTCAAAAATGCATACCGCGCACTGGCGATGGCAGACTGACCTTCTGATTTTCCCTTTCTGATCCCTTTCTCCGTTGCAGATACTGCGCTGCACTGTGAATCTGCAACGGAATTTGTCCCGCTGTAAAAAATCTGTCTGACCTTTTTATATGGCACGCCCGTTTTCTGTGTATAAAAAGCATACGATCTGCATCATTAATAATGAAGAAAAAAATGGGGGAGTGTGAGGAATTGCGTGTTGGGCTGAAAAAATGAAAAAAAAAGCCCTGATTCAGCGTCAGGGCAATGAGAAATACCAAAAGTTCACTTATCTCTACTACGGATTAAGTATAACTGACAACATTTTACAATTGGTGAATTAAGAATGATAAATTGTATCAATGTTTTACCTGATAGTTCGGGTCATTTACCGCAGGCTCTTGATATTTCTGTATGGTGTAACGCACTTTCATCATAAAAGAAGGACGTCATTGTTTGAAATAATTAATATAAATAATGAATTTGGCGTTTCCGGCAGGATATATGGCTATATAACCGGCCGGAACTGAGATAACTGATGTATAGCAGGGATATGACCCTGTTATGTTCATTAATTGATATTCTGTTTGTGACGCTCACCACCTTTTCATAAATGTAAAGATATAAACGTTTTAATCCGTATTTGCTGTGTTAGTATTGATTTTGAGTTCCGGCAAGGGCGCCCGGCAGATTATGATCCGCAGGTGTGACCCGGCTTGCAATGTACGCAAGAAATTGCCGGTAACGTACTGAAAATCAAATAAATGAGATTTCTATATGTGATCTTACGTATAAGTCATCTGCCCCATCTCAATCTATTTCAACCCGTTTCAACTACCACTCCCAGCACCAGATAAACATTGAGTTTGCCTCTTTCGTGTGTTTCACTCTGTTTCATTCCGTTCAAGTTCGTGCCACTAAAATTGTGTACATATCTGCGTACATAATTCAGGGATGTACACATGCTGACAGATGCGAAACTCAGAAAGCTACATAATGTTGAAAGAGACAAACTCACCGAGATAGCCGATTCTCAGGGCTTATCAGTCCGTATCACCTCGAAAGGGATGATCGTGTTCCAGTACCGGTACAGATTTAACGGCAAAGCCCGGAGAATGACGCTGGGAGAATACGGAGTCATTTCTCTGAAAGATGCCCGTAATCTGGCGCAGGATGCAAGGCGGTTATTGCTGGACGGCAAAGATCCGATAATTGAAAAGGAGATGGCGCTCAGTGACTACAACACAAAGCTGACTGTTAGTGATTGCATTAATGAGTGGTTAAACAGCCCGCAGGCTCAAAAATTGGTTAAATTGGATTTCTGGCGGCGAGCGTTACAACGTCACGTATCAGACCATGTCGGTAAAATGATTGTTGAGGATATGACTGTTTCGCACTGGCACCCGGTATTTAAACGAATGCGGGATAATGACGCGGCAACTATGTCCACAGAGGTTCTGTCTAAAATGCGTCAGATATTCTCTTATTGCATCCGTGCCGGTAAGTTGACGACGAACCCGCTGATCGAACTGAGAGCCGATGATGTAGGTGTGAAGGCGAAGTCTGGCAAGCGTTACCTGAGCGACAAGGAGATCGGCCTGTTTTGGACATCTGTTGATAGTTCAAATATGACAACTCAAAGTAAGCTTTTTATAAAACTGGTTCTGCTTACCGGTTGCCGCGGCGTTGAGCTACGGCTGGCGAAGAAATCGGAGTTTGATTTAGAAAATAAAATATGGGCTGTTCCGGATCAGAACTCAAAGACGAGGGAGGGATTTAGCCGGGGTCTGTCTGATGAGGCTATTTCTCTGCTTACGCAGGCGTTTGACCTGTACCCTAAATTCAAACAGGTATTTCCCCCAGCTACGGTAAAAGAAGACAGGCCAATGGCGGCAAGTGTTTTGTTGAGCATGGCGCGACAAGTTGGCGAGGTGATGGGTGTTGATGACTGGAGCATGCATGACCTGCGGAGAACAGCAAAAACAAAAATGAGCGAGCTTGGCGTCCTGCCTCATG